>NZ_JAAHGT010000002.1:15308-35649 GCF_010672385.1 Okeania sp. SIO2F4 | reverse complement strand
CTGTTTCGGTTTCAGGTTCAACAAAAGTTTCCTCTTCTTCTAACTCCTCAGTCATCGGTTCAGTTACAGGAACTGATTCTACTTCTGTTTCGGTTTCAGGTTCAACAAAAGTTTCCTCTTCTTCTAACTCCTCAGTCATCGGTTCAGTTACAGGAACTGATTTTACTTCTGTTTCGGTTTCAGGTTCAACAAAAGTTTCCTCTTCTTCTAACTCCTCAGTCATCGGTTCAGTTACAGGAACTGATTCTACTTCTGTTTCGGTTTCAGGTTCAACAAAAGTTTCCTCTTCTTCTAATTCCTCAGTTATCGGTTCAGTTACAGGAACTGATTCCATTTCGGGTTCTGGAGTTACTTCTGGTTGCAGTTCCTCGTAGATGTATTCCGGGTCAACTATACTAAATGCTTCCTTAAGTGAAATTTCTCCTCGAAGTATTTTACTGAGAGCATCTTCCCCACCTGGTTTGTAGGTAATCAAGTGAACAGTATTGTTATAGACATTATTAATTGGATTACCCAATTCATCAATATATTCTAACTTTACCCAATTTTTGCCTGGATGAAATCCTTGTAAATATATTGATTGCCATCGATCGGTGACAAAACTGGTTCCATTTACAGTAACACGAATACGCCAATCATCTATTTCATCTTCAGGATCTGCTTGCGCTACCGAGTGCAATGGTGCATTGGAGAGATAGTAGTCAAGCAAGATAGGTTCTTCACCGTAGCTACCTACCGGACTATTATAAGTTAATAATGGTAAGTCGGGAGCAGGATTATTATTTGCGGTTTTGGTGAGGATGTGAAATGTAGTTTGAGCGTAAGCACCTTCGTTCTTAAAACTTTCATCCCACGGACGACACGCAAAAACTCTCAGGGTATGAGTACCTGGTTCTAAGTCAGATAAGACAATAGATTCATTGAGGTCATAGATTTTTTGATAATGTTGATTATCTAAGATTACTTCTAAATAAGGTCCTAGGTCTAGGTCAGACTTAAATATAGGTAAGTCTTGCACCTGTAGTTGCAGAGTAATATCATTGTCTTCAAATATTCGATCTGGTTGTGGGTTTTTTATTGTGATTTGGGGTTGGTATATGTCGATCGCTTGGCGCAGTTGTTGAATTATCTCTGGTGGAGAAACTTCAGAGATTTTAGGGGTGTTAGAAATAGTTACAGATTTTTTAGGACGAATTTGAGATAATTCAGAAAAGCGATCGCTACAACTGACTAAACCAGATATTAAAACTACCGTAATTAGGAATGTGATGATTTTTCTGAGATATTTTGCTTGCAAATTTATGCCAAACACTGACGATACTCCTATAAATTTAGAGTTAACATTGAAGTTTTTTCTATTAGACCTCTCCGGAAATTAAGATATAACAACCTTTTTATAGTAGTTTCAGGTATATTATCGGAGATTTCTATTGTTAACGATAATTTTTTCAGTAAACTACTCGACGCTGACCTTGGGTACAGCGCGGGCTTTTTGTAGCCCTCCATCTATCGCACAAGACAACAGACGGGAGCCTCTGGGCTGGTTTACAGAGCAACCCATTTTTGTATCATCAAAGCTCCATTGAGGTCAGCATCCCCGATCCAACTACACTCTTGGTTGGAACACTTGAAGTTCTTATTGGTTCTAACACCTATATGATTACAGCAGTGGCAAGTTTGGCTGGTATATGCGGGAGGAATGACTATTACTTTAACCCCTTCCTTAATCCCTTTGTACTCTAGGAACAAACGCAACTGATAGAAAGCCCATGAATTAGACCGTCTTCTGTGAGTCTTATTTCCAGGTTTCTCGTTACTTCTATCCCGAATACCCCTCAAGTCTTCAATAGCCACTGTTGAATTTCTGGCTTTCGCTTCCTCAATGATGCTTTTGCTAATGTTATGGTTCAGCCATTGCTGATATCTATTCTCTCTCCCTGATAACTTTTTCAAAGTCTCCCGACATCTACGTCGAGTTGACCTTGTGCCTTGGGATGCTCTTTTCTGAAGAGACGCTCTCACACGGCTGAACTTATCTCTTTTTTGCTGAATATCTTTCCCATCCCATCCTTTATCAGTGGTGGTTCTTGGTATCTCACGTCTGCCAAAATCAACACCTATTACATTCGAGGTTTTCTTCGGTTGGGGTGCAGTATCTTTTAACTGGATGTGTGCATACCATTGACCGTCTCGATGTTGGCAGATTTGAGCAGAAGTAGGTTTGTAAGCAAATAGCTTTCCTCTCTGGTAGTTGCTAGCTCTTAGAGATAACCTTAACCGTTTTCCTTTACTTGCAACACTAATTGTCCAGTCTTTATCTCGGAAGGATAAGGTTCGTCCATCACAGTCAAATGATCTAGGCTTAAAACCTTTTACCTTCTTCCCTTTTGCTTTAGCTGCAAGTCGGTTAGCTCCCACTCTGGCACAAGCACGGACTATATCATTAGCTTTTAATCCAAATTGCTCTTTAATGTCTTGATAGCAAACAACCTGTATGGAATTTCGATTCGTTAGACGATGGTTAACGTTTTCATTAATCCAAGCACAAGCATCAGTAAATATCTGAGCAGTTTCCTCAAGTTGAGAGGACTGTTCAGGGGTTGCATTTAGCTTGACTACCAAGGTTAAGGTCTGTTCCATCGCTTTTTTATTTTCACGATCATGAGCATAGCACATTGTTATTGTCGATCTCAAGGCATCGAACCTTTCGCTAAACGTGTATCCCTCTTAACGCTGACCCTTGGGGTAGAGCGTGAGCCTCACAAGCAAAGGTGAATTACCTAACCCAAGACTATTAATATGCCCTAGGTTTCTAACTTCACTCGAAAGTGTAGTCTCACAAACCAAAGTTTATCAGTATTTATTGAGGAGAAACTAATTTTTTTTTGTTCTATCGTTGATAGTTATCTATATATATAGATACAACGTTATATATACATATAGATAATGTTGATCGATTTAAGATTAGGCACTTGAACTGAAACTCAAGGGTTTTAGCTAGAGAGAATAGGGAATTATATACATTTTATCTATATTAGACATAGGCGTGATAATCAAAAATAAAATCAATTATCTCTCATAAATCATCAATTCTTTCCCCCTACTCCCTACTCTGTACGGACGTTGCATGCAACGTCCCTACTACTCCCTCTTTTCCGGAGGAGTCTATTGAGTGGGGAACTCCTGTAAATGAGTCCCAACTGTAGATAATTAATTCACAAGATGGACAAAAGGTCTTAAAAGCTTGGCAAAATGTGTAAATGTCCATCTTGACCATGGTCAAATTTAAAGATTAGTTAATTTTGAGTTTTGTAAAATTTTCGGTTATATGCCTTGACTTTTTTTCTCTACTGTGGAAAAAAATCATACTTTATTAATCCGTCATCAAGAAATTTTAATAATTGTAAACATACAACTTAAACTTCTTAAGCAAGTCTATAATCACCTAAAGAAGTTCGCACTTACATCGAATCGGTAAAACCAAATCTATGTATTTGTGAGATTTGCGCCAAAATATTGTTAAAATATTATATAGTTTTGGCATAAACGAAAGAGTGTGGTGTTGCACTCCAGCAATAAAGCAGTTAAAACCTGTAAACTTGCAAAAGATGTTGATAATTCTTTACAACTTTTATCAGTATCTACAACATAAATAATTTAGTTAATTGTCTTTGGGAGAGGAGAGTCTTCATGACCATAAGTCCTCCAGAGCGCGAGGCAAAAGTAAAGGTAACCGTTGATAAGGACCCAGTACCTACTTCATTTGAAAAGTGGGGCAAGCCTGGTCACTTTGATCGGACTCTATCCAGAGGACCAAAAACCACTACCTGGATTTGGAACCTCCATGCTGAC
Source organism: Okeania sp. SIO2F4 (assembly GCF_010672385.1). Lineage (GTDB taxonomy): Bacteria > Cyanobacteriota > Cyanobacteriia > Cyanobacteriales > Microcoleaceae > Trichodesmium. The sequence goes on along the minus strand of NZ_JAAHGT010000002.1, from coordinate 31,797 downwards.
GCTCACGACTTTGATAGTCATACTTCTGATTTAGAAGATATATCGCGCAAAATCTTCAGCGCACACTTCGGCCATCTGGCTGTAATCTTTATCTGGTTGAGTGGCGCATATTTTCATGGCGCTAAATTTTCCAACTATGAGGCTTGGTTAACAAACCCCACAGGAATTAAACCAAGTGCTCAAGTAGTATGGCCAATATTTGGCCAAGGAATTTTAAATGCTGATGTTGGCGGTGGTTTCCACGGAATACAGATAACTTCTGGTCTATTCCAATTGTGGCGTGCTAATGGCATCACTAACTCCTTCCAGTTGTACTGTACAGCTATTGGTGCTCTAGTAATGGCAGCCTTAATGCTGTTTGCTGGTTGGTTCCATTATCATAAGCGCGCTCCCAAACTGGAATGGTTCCAGAATGTGGAGTCAATGATGAACCACCACCTAGCTGGGTTATTGGGTTGCGGTTGTTTGGGTTATGCAGGACAACAAATTCATGTGTCACTACCCATCGACGCTTGTTTAAATGCTATAGATGCAGGTAAGCCACTAACAGTAGGTGGCAAAGTAATAGCTACCGTGGGTGATATTCCACTGCCTCACGAGTGGATTTTGAACCCCAGTTTGATGGCAGATATATATCCTAGCTTTGCCCAAGGTTTGACACCATTCTTCACTTTGAACTGGGGAGCTTATACAGACTTTCTAACATTCCATGGTGGTTTGAACCCACTGACAGGAGGTCTGTGGTTAAGTGATACAGCACACCATCACCTAGCTTTGGCAGTGCTATTTATTGTTGCTGGTCACTTCTACCGGACTAACTGGGGAATTGGTCATAGTTTTAAAGAAGTTTTAGAGGCTCACAAAGGTCCCTTTACAGGCGAAGGCCACAAAGGGATGTATGAAATCTTTACAACTTCCTGGCATTGCCAACTATCTTGGAACTTGGCATGGATGGGTTCACTATCAATTCTGGTAGCTCATCATATGTACGCAATGCCTCCATATCCCTATATTGCTACTGATTATCCTACTCAGCTATCTCTATTCACACACCATATGTGGATTGGAGGGTTCTTGATTGTTGGTGCAGGTGCTCACGCAGCTATCTTCATGGTTCGTGATTACGATCCAGCCCAACACGTCAACAACCTGCTGGATAGGGTTATCCGTCACAGGGACGCGATTATCTCCCACTTAAATTGGGTATGTATATTCTTAGGCTTCCATAGCTTTGGGTTGTACGTCCACAACGATACTATGCGTGCGTTTGGCCGTCCCCAAGATATGTTCTCTGATACTGGGATTCAGCTACAGCCAATTTTTGCCCAGTGGATACAAAACATACATAGTTTGGCTGCTGGTAATACTGCTCCTAATGCTTTAGCATCTGTTAGCCCCGTTTTCGGTGGGGATGTAGTAGCAGTAGGTGGCAAAGTGGCAATGATGCCAATGACATTGGGTACGGCGGACTTTATGGTTCACCATATCCATGCCTTTACAATCCACGTTACAGCTCTGATTCTTCTCAAAGGTGTACTGTATGCTCGTAGCTCTCGTCTAATTCCAGATAAGGGTCAACTAGGCTTCCGGTTCCCTTGCGACGGTCCTGGTCGTGGTGGTACTTGTCAAGTTTCCGGTTGGGACCATGTGTTCTTAGGTCTCTTCTGGATGTATAATTCTCTATCAATTGTGATTTTCCACTTTAGCTGGAAAATGCAGTCAGACATTTGGGGAACAGTAGCCGCAGACGGTTCAGTATCTCACATTACCTACGGTAACTTTGCACAAAGTGCAATAACCATTAATGGTTGGTTGCGTGACTTCCTTTGGGCGCAAGGTTCAAATGTAATTACATCCTACGGTTCAGCTCTGTCTGCCTACGGTTTGTTGTTCTTGGGCGCACACTTTGTTTGGGCATTTAGCTTGATGTTCTTGTTCAGTGGTCGTGGCTATTGGCAAGAGTTGATCGAGTCTATTGTTTGGGCTCATAATAAGTTAAACTTTGCTCCAGCAATTCAGCCTCGTGCTTTAAGCATCATCCAAGGTCGGGCAGTGGGGGTAGCTCACTATCTCCTAGGTGGAATTGCTACAACCTGGGCATTCTTCCTGGCTCGAATAATTTCAGTAGGATAAGAATCCAATAACGTTTTAACATTCTTCCTTGGGGGTTGACTCATCCTCAATCCCCTATTTCAATCTAAATTCTCACTAAATTCTCAAAGACTCGCGAGACTTAGATCAAAGATTTATGGCCACAAAATTCCCAAAATTCAGCCAAGACCTGGCACAAGATCCAACCACCCGGCGGATCTGGTACGGGATTGCTACAGCTCATGACTTTGAGACCCACGATGGCATGACGGAGGAAAATCTTTACCAAAAGATTTTTGCTTCTCACTTCGGCCATCTGGCAATCATTTTCCTCTGGACTTCCGGTAATCTGTTCCACGTTGCCTGGCAAGGAAACTTTGAACAGTGGATTAAAGATCCTCTGAATGTACGTCCCATCGCCCACGCGATTTGGGACCCTCAATTCGGTCAAGGTGCAGTAGATGCCTTTACCCAAGCTGGAGCCTCTAATCCAGTAAATATTGCATACTCTGGTGTTTACCACTGGTGGTACACCATCGGTATGAGAACAAATGGAGACTTGTATCAGGGTTCTATCTTCCTCCTGATCTTGGCATCCATCATGCTATTCGCTGGTTGGTTACACCTCCAGCCCAAGTTCCGTCCTAGCCTAGCATGGTTCAAAAATGCTGAGTCCCGCTTAAATCACCATTTGGCTGGTTTGTTCGGTGTTAGTTCCTTGGCTTGGACTGGTCACTTGGTTCACGTTGCGATTCCTGAATCTCGCGGACAGCACGTTGGTTGGGATAACTTCCTAAGTGTCATGCCTCACCCAGCAGGTTTAGGACCGTTCTTTACAGGAAATTGGGGCGTTTATGCTCAAAATCCTGACACTGTTAACCACGTGTTTGGTACTTCCGAAGGTGCGGGAACTGCAATCTTGACTTTCTTGGGTGGTTTCCATCCTCAAACTGAGTCCCTGTGGTTGACTGATATGGCTCATCACCACTTGGCGATCGCAGTTTTATTCATCGTTGCTGGTCATATGTACCGCACTAACTTTGGTATTGGTCACAGCATCAAAGAAATGCTCGATTCCAAAGCTGGTTTGGTCGGTGGAAATAGTCAAGGTCAGTTTAACTTGCCTCACCAAGGTTTGTATGAGACTCTCAACAACTCTCTACACTTCCAGTTAGCTTTAGCTCTAGCTTCTTTGGGTGTAATTACTTCCTTGGTAGCACAGCATATGTATGCTCTGCCTCCTTATGCTTTCATGGCAAGGGATTACACTACAATGGCTGCACTTTACACCCACCACCAGTATATTGCTGGTTTCATCATGGTAGGTGCATTTGCTCACGGTGCTATTTTCCTAGTACGGGACTATGACTCCGAGCAAAATAAAGGCAACGTATTGGATCGTGTATTAAACCACAAAGAGGCTATCATCTCTCACTTGAGTTGGGTTTCTTTATTCTTGGGCTTCCATACTCTAGGTCTTTACGTCCACAATGATGTAGTTGTAGCTTTCGGTACTCCTGAAAAGCAAATCTTGATTGAGCCAGTATTTGCTCAGTTCGTTCAAGCTGCTTCCGGGAAGGCTGTATACGGCATGGATGTGCTGTTGTCAAACCCTGATAGTATTGCTACTACAGCTTGGCCAAACTTCGGTAATGTATGGTTACCAGGGTGGTTAGAAGCTATAAACAGTGGTACTAACTCTCTATTCTTAACCATTGGGCCTGGAGATTTCTTGGTTCACCATGCGATCGCTCTAGGTTTGCATACAACTACTTTGATTTTGGTTAAAGGTGCGTTGGATGCTCGTGGTTCTAAGTTAATGCCAGACAAGAAAGACTTCGGTTACGCATTCCCTTGCGATGGCCCTGGTCGTGGTGGTACTTGCGATATCTCTGCTTGGGACTCCTTCTACCTAGCTATGTTCTGGATGTTAAACACCATTGGTTGGTTAACGTTCTACTGGCACTGGATTATAGTCATATCAAATAATTTGAAGTTATATAATTATAGAGAAGTAGCTAAAAAAAATAAATAGTAGCGCGTCTAGCTTTAAAATGTGACTTAAAAAAACCTAACCCCCCAACCCCCTTCCCTAGTAGGGAAGGGGGAGAAACTCCCCAAAGGTGGTACTTGGGAACCTTGACAAAAGGTACTTCAAAGAGCAGATTATCATCAAGGAGGATTAGAAAAATTGAAAGCTGCAAGAGATATTTCACTCCACATGAATCCTACAGAAAATACCTCAAAAAGTTTTCAAGTTTTCTATAGTTGTTTATTGGAAATAATGGAATCTGAAAAAAATTAATTTGATGAAGTTGAAGAAGCACTTCGACAAAATATTATAGGGACGCTCTATGGAACACCCTTACATTGTTTTATCTCATATCATGTCTGGTTGAATAGTTATAATTAAAGCTTGTAGTAGGGCTTTAGCCCTATCTATCTTCGGGCTAAAGCCCTACTACAAACAAAAACTTTTTTATCACTTATTATCCGGACATCATATCACATATTTATTGAAAAATAATGCTGCGATAATGATGTTTACTTTCTCTTCTTCAAAACACCACTACAACCTACAGCACCCAAAGCTAATAAACTGAAAACAGCAGTTGGTTCAGGTGTAGATACTGGGGTATCTGGACGTAAAGTATATGTTATATCTCCTGCTGCTTCTTGTCCATCAATAAAGTATATAAAAGCTGCTGGCTCATCAATTTCAGGTACAGCTTCTAAAAAAGAAAATTTAACATCTGTATCTATAACATCGGAAATTAATCCTAGGAATTGATCGTCAAAAAATACCTCTGGATCAATTAAATCATCTTCAGTGTAGTTAACGCCCTCGAAATCGAAACTGAATTGGGAAACTGATAAATTAGAATCATCAAATTCAAAAAATCCAGAGTATGTTTCACCAGCTAAAGAACCTGAATCTATACTAACTTCAAAATCATAAATTATGGAAGCAGCATTAACAGGATTAGTATTAATTACAGCAAAACTGAGAATTGCACTTGTAGCAACGAAAGATAACTTTTTAAAAATGTTAGTCATGGTTTTTTTGGGTAAAAGGGAGCAAATATTTGTTGTTTTTCTGATAACTGGAACGAGTTGTAAGAAACCGGGTTTATGCAAGACAGATATTAGTATCGTTGTATCTAATATAAACCCGGTTTCTATTCTTCAGTTAAACACCCTGTAGCTTCTGGACGATAGCAGAAAAATTCCTTGCTTTTTTACTACTATACAAAATTTTACTAGTAATGGCAATACTGATAATACTGATGTCTGAAAGAAAATTTAAGATGCAGTAATTAAGTTAAATAACTTAAACTTTGAGTTTTTTCCATAGTCTGAAGATTCAGAAAAAGAGCGATCGTTTGTAAGAAACCGGGTTTATGGGAGACAGATATTAGTATGGTCATATCTAATATTATGTCCAGATAATTAGTGATAAAAAAAATTTTGTTTGTAGTTGGGCTTTAGCCCGAACTAATAAGATAGGGCTAAAGCCCAACTACGAGCTTTAATTATAACTATTCAACCGGAGATGATATAATATAAACCCGGTTTCTGTTCTTCTTAAAAAATGAAATTGTCTGGATTATTTAGAGCTACAGCATCAACATCTTGCACTAACAATAAGGAGCGAGGGCGACCATGACCAGCAGTACCATCAGGATCAATAGTCAGGATAGTATTTCCAGGACGAGAACGGAAACCAACGTAACCGTCAGCAATAGGATCGACACCTTCAAAACCAACAACACTCAATACTTGAGATAGATCAATTTTATCGCTACCAACTTCAAAATCAGTGATAGTGTCTCGTCCATCTCGCAAGCTAGTATAGACAAACGTATCGTTACCACCGCCACCAGTGAGAGTATCTCTACGTTGGAAACCAGTAATAGTATCATCGCCATCAGTTCCAATCAAATTATCCCGACGTCGAGTTCCCTCAATTACTTCTCCAGGAGTTGGTAAATTCAAACTAACAATTAATGGATCGTGGTCGCTTGCTCGCTGATTGGTTTCAGCAAATTCACTGTTCACATGAACAATGTCAAATTCAGCGCCTTCATCCAAGCTATCACTCACCAAAATATGATCCAGAGACTGAGAATTTCCTTGGAAGATGAAACTATAACGCTCATTCTCAGGTAGTGTTTCTGTTAAGTTGGTCAGATTTTGTTCCAGGGTATCAAGTGGAGAAACAAACTCAAACTCGTTGAAATCTCCTAGCACTACAAGATTTGCATTGGGGTCAGCAGTTAGAGCATCTGCAACAAATCCCTGGACTGCGTTTGCTTGAGCTTGTCGCTCATCAAGACTACCATTAACGGTTACATCTTCCTGACGAGCATCAAAAGGTTGTTCAATACCGAGAATTGGCGCACTACCTCCCTTGGAAGAGAAGTGGTTACTAACAACACTAACTTCTTGACCATTAAACTCAAAGTCGGCAACCAGTGGCAAACGAGCGCCATCGAAAGCACTACCAGGATTTTGGTCTCCAATAGTTTGAACAGAATCATCAACTAAATCAACACGATCGGGATTATACAGGAACGCAGTCCGGATATTTCCACCGGGTTGACCTCCGCTAGCACCATCTGTAATAAAGGTATTGTCAATAAACTCGTAAGTTGGACCACCAGCAGCAGCGATCGCATCCACCAAAGTTTGGAGAGTTTGGTCAGCAGCAATAGTACCATCATCCAGAGAACCGGTATTATCCTGAACTTCTTGTAGTCCAATAACATCTGGTGTATTCAGGTTGTTAATAATTTGGCTAGCAATGGTGTCAAAGCGACCATTAGCAACATCTGTATCCCCATCACTATCATTTGGGTCGAGGTTGAGAACGTTGTAACTGGCAACAGTTAGCTGCTCATTTCCTGGTGTAATGTTGGTAACTTCAGCTTGAATAGTGGAACTACTAGCAGTAAATGACTGAGTGGGTTGAATTTGGAAATTACCAAAGTCATAAGAAACCACCCCAGTAACATCTCCCAGTTGACTACCGACATCAACTTGAGGTAAGTTGAAACCTGGTAAAATTCCAGTATCTTCATCAATCTGGATTTTCTCTGGATTGAAATCATTGGGACTAATGTTGAGCGTACCACGATCGCTAATTCCTGTAGCACCTACACCATTATCAACAACAGTAAAGATTTCACCGAAGCGGTTTTTGGGAGCAGTTGCCACTACATTTTGAGCAGTCACTCGCATTCCTTCTAAAGACTCGAAGAAGTCAATACCATCCGTTGTCGGATCAAAGCTAGCAAAAGCATCATCATCAATATTTTCCGTTGGAGGTACGCGACCACCAGAACCGATGATGACTGCATCAGGAAGAGCATTACCACTGGAAAGATTCGTAATTGTAGGACTACTAATCTGAGTAGTAGATAAGTTGCGAGTAGAAGTACCACCAGGAGTAAACTCAGAGACTGTACCATCAACTTGTAGTTCATCACCTACACTGACTCCAGGCGCTGAACCAGTGAATACAAATATACCATCAGAGGTCGCATCATCACTATCTCCTGTTGGATCTTGTAGATAGAAACCATTACTATCTACTGCTGTGACAATACCTGTAGTAGTAACTGCTTGACCTTCTAAAGCGGAGGTGTGACTTGCACCTTGAATGTCGTAGATAGGAGTTAAAGTTGGTTCTCCACCACCACCATTATTGCCACCATCACCAACAGTAGGATTAATAGTTCCAAAGGTATCAGTACCAATGGTGGGGTCAGTATCAAAAATTGCTGGAGTTACATCAGTTCCATTAACATCAAAAACTTGACCGTTGTCTGGATCGTTAATGGCATAAAGGTCTCCTACACTACCATCCCTAAAAATAAGTCTGGGTTCATCACCTGTAAAGGTAAAGTCTGTTCCACCGAGGTCTGTTCCATACAGGAAGGCTTCATCACCTGTTGTATCAGGTACACCAATAGCATCAAAAACTGTACCAAAAGTTGATAAGTCATCTGCTACCCCATCATTGTCAGTGTCAATGTCTGTAGAGGTATTTCCTGTAAAATCAGACAAAAGCGCTACTGTAAATGAAGGATTTTCCAAATCTGGAATATCGACAGTTAACAAACCATTAGCATCGAAAGTTCCTGAAACTGATGCCACACGATCTACTATTCCTGCACTGCTACCAGAGTCACTTTCAATACTAACAATTACACCATCAAAGGAATCTCCTGGTGTGCCACTGAGTTCAAATGTTGTTAATGCGGGATCTGTCCCTATTGGATTAGGTTGGAATTCACTAATTAAAGGGGTTGTTCCACCGCTACCGCTCTCACCTGTAATCTCAATGTTATCAATTGCTATATCCTCATCACGAGAGTCAAGATCAAAGGTAATGCGAAGGTCTAGGGTAGAACCTGTTCCAGAAATTGCACTTGAGAAGGATGAAAAGGTGTCTGTTACCTCTGTTCCGTCACCATTCCCATCAAAGTCAGTATCTTGTGCAGGAACAGCGTTGAATTCATCATCATCAGGAATACTTTCAATCGCCAGTAAATTCGTAAACCCACCACCATCAATCTGATACTCAAATAAAACGAAATCAGGTAAATCCCAATCCTGATTACTACCATCATCGTCTTCAGCTAACAGCGTGCTAAAGTTAAGATTGGTGAAACCAGCAATATCAATCCCTGAGAAAGTTAATGTTTGCTCGGACGCAGCACCTTCTCCATCAATGTCTTGAGCAGCGAAATAGAAGCTACCTTCGGGATTTAAAACTTGGTAAAAACTGCCAATATTACTACCATTAGTGCGAGTGAAAAAATCACCAGCTCCATCACTGAATTCTGGAATTGAGGTAGTATACCTCGTTCCATTACCATCAGTCTCAAAATTTTCAACAAAAAGTGTAGTCATAGGAAAATTTTCTCCAATTTTTCTTTAGGCCGATATTACTAATGAAAACTATTGAAAATTCAAAACATTACAATACATTCACATTGTTGTGAATTTACACTCAGATATATTAACCTGCACATCCTTTTCTGTTAGATTACTTAGTTAATCTAAACAAATCTATCTTGTGTTTTGGTTAAATTTAGGTTAAAATCTCAGTATATTTACAGAAACTTCATTTGATTTATCAATTTTGTAAAGATTATGTAAAATAAATAAATTATTGGCTGCAAAAACCTGATTTTCATGTTATAATTATTTATTTTTTTAGTCTGCCTAAAAACACAAAGAAACCGAGTTTTTTGCCCTAATTATTCGTTTTCCCACTAATTTTCGTCGAGAAACCCTGTTTCTCCACAACTCCTGAGCTAGTCAAGACAACGACTGCCACTAATATCAAATCCGGTTGAATACTTATTATATGCTTGGGGGAGATGGGGAGGTGGGGAGATAGGGAGATAGGGAGGTGGGGGGATTAAATATTGAAGTAATTATAGAATTATCAACATATATTATATAACCGGATTCTATATAGGAATCCGCGCATAGGTTGCGGGTAATCAAAAAGTAGATAAAAAACTGAAACTCACGCCTGTTCCCTGTTCCCTATTCCCAGTTAAGTGTTCCCTATCTCCTTTTTATATTTTTACAAACAGTCTCTAACTAATATCAAAAACATGATAACCCCATGCAGGTACATCCAAATACAGACCTCGTGAAATTAACTTATCTCCCAAGCGATCGTAACTAACATCATTCATTAAATCTTGTAGTCTATACCTTTCACCCCTGAGACTCTCAAATGGTAAATGAACGTAACACTGTCCCTGATAAGAAGCATAGTTAACAGTTATCAACAAAAGTCGTTCATCTTTTCCTTCCCAGACAAAACAAATAAAATTATTCCATGTCAAATTTCCTTCCCATGCAGCTACACATTCGAGTAACTGCCAATTTCCCTCACGAACAATATCCAGAGCCAAACAATCTAATAATTGATGGTAAAATCTCTCTAATTTGGGAACAGTTCGTTCTTGAGGAGCATAACATAAGTGCATCGAAATTTTCTGAGACCAACCTTGTAACTGACCTTGATGGAAAAAACGTAAACCAGGGGTAAAATAAGTCAAAATGGCAGCAGCTTGATGCACTCTTGGTGGAAAAGTTGCATTTGCCCTGGGTTCATCGTGATTTTCTATAAACCGTGCTAACTTACTTTGAAAATCAAGATCGGCATAAAGATGTTCTCTAACTGGAATTGTCTGCTGTTGATGGAGGCGATCGTATAAGCGTTTATCATAAGTGTAGTCAAATCCTAACTGTTGCAGTTCCCACTCCAAATTCCAATATACTTCTGCCATAAAGATAAAATATGGATATTGCTGTTTGATTCGGGAAATTGCATCAGACCAAAACGGTTCCATTGGAATACCCCAAGTATTCTCAAAAATATTTGGTAATATTAGCATTGCCATATCGCAGCGAACACCATCGCACAAATGAGCAACATTGAATAACTCTGCTAATATCGCCTCCTGTAATTTAGGGTTGCCATAGTTCAGTTGCAAAGTATCAGACCAACCTGGAAAATAGGGGTCTCTTCCATGAGCAAATATTTTGCTACCTGCTGGCAATTCTACCTGTATATAGTTGTGGGGTTCTCGTTCGATATCAGCTTGGGTTCCCTGAATATAAAAGTCGGAGTTAGTTTCTACCCAAGGATGATCTGGAGCAGTATGGTTGGGGACAAAATCAAGCATAAGTTTTAGACCTCGTTGATGGAGGCGATCGCGCAGTCGCAGTATTGCTTCATTGTCACCGAGGTTTTTATGGATGTGATAACCAGTTACAGCAAAACAAGACCCACAAATATAATCTTCTTGGAACTCATCACCAAAAAGTTCTATAGCTTCTTTTCGCCAATCAGGATTGCCACGAGATATCTCTCGCCCCATTATTCCTGTTTGCCAAACTCCTAAAAAGTACACCCAGTCAAATCCCATGTTTGCTATTTGATCTAATTCGTTATCGGGAATATCATCTAAGGTGGCACGATCGCCTAGTTTTTGGGATATTTGGTTTAGCCAAACTCGGGTGTTAACTTGATATAGGGAAGGATTAATCATATAAGTTAAGAAAGAAGGTTGCTCTTATACATTTTGTCTTAGTCCAAAAAATCAAAAAAAAATTAAATATACGATCTGGAAGCTCTATAATATCAAGCTATACAGTAGGATGACACATTTGAGTTTCTCTGCTTGGAGATTTATATCATAGTTATGGATATTTAAAACGATCGGGATATTTGTTATCATCCTTCACCTTGAGGAACAGCATTTTCCTCTGACACCAAAAATAGTTTCTGCATATTTACTTGGACTCCCAGGGTGAATATGAGGGTTAGCATATATAATGTAAGGGCAGCCCATAATATATGGGAACTCATGACACTCCAAGCATAGAGAGCTAATGGTAAAAATCCAAAACCAAAAGCAGTTAAAACAGAATTTCGTATTTGCTCTCCTTGTTTGAGACCGATAAAGCATCCTTCTAAGATAACAGCGATCGCCGTTGAGACTAGGAAAGGAAATAACCAAGGAGTATAACTATTGATTAAAGAATTAATCTCACTGCTATTTGTGAGTAGTCCAAATACAGTTTCAGGGAAGAAGAAAGAAACTGAAGCAAAAGTTAAAGCTATGGGAATACTATGAAGTGTAGCAACAATGCACACTGGCAAGATTTTTTCCATCTCACCTTTTCCTTTAAAGTTTCCGATCAATGTCTGTACAGTTGTCCCAATACCCTGGACTGAAAACTGACTTAATAGAACAATTTGTAGAAGTAAACCGTTTTCAACTAAAATATCTGTCCCGATAACTGCACTCAAATTTGTAAAGATGGAATAAGTGGAAATTAGAACTAAATATCGAATCAAGATATTACCTTTGAGAGCTATTGTTGCTTTTAATGCTTGACGATCGAAAAAATCGGCGATCGCTACAGGAAGATCTTTCCAGTTAATTGTTAGTCCGACGGCAATTAAGGCTACCAATAATGCTAAAACTTGACTTATTGCTGTTGCTAAACCTGCTCCGCTACTTGCCCATTGCCAACGATATATAAATACATAGTCTAGTGCTACATTAGAAAGGTTGCCAACTAAGGACATTAGTAAAACAATGAAATTTTTTTCCCTTCCCAGAAACCAACCAATGAGAACAAAATTGAGTAAGACTGCTGGTGCCCCCAAAATACGAGCGTTGAAATACTCAATTCCTGATGCTTTAATGGTGCTAGAGCCACCTAAAATTGCAAATCCAAGTTTTTGGATGGGATATTGCAACAGTAGAATTGTTAATCCGATAGCTAGGGCGATCGCTCCACTCCGTAAAACTGCCAGCAAAATGTCTTTATTATCCTCTCGCCCCACAGCTTCAGAGGTAATAGCATTTGTACTATTGCGCAAAAATTTGAAAATTCGATACAGATAGTCAAATAAAATGGTAGCTAAAATTACCCCCGCCAAGTACCGAAGGTCGCTTAAATGACCTAGAAAAGCACTATCACATAAACCAGCTAAGGGAACCATTATATTAGAAAAAACGCTAATACTGGCAAGTTTGTAAAAGCGGGGTAAGAAACTTTGATACTGAGATGGTAAAGTCAAGTTCATAGATTTCTTGTCGATTAGTTTAGCTATCAAAATAGGAAACCGCTTCAATCAGTTTGAGACCACATTCTCGGATGAGATTTACAGTAGTTTCCGCGCGTTATGAGGTACATATATTGACGGTTAAGAATGCGCGAATTTAGAATTTAGAGTTGAGAAGTTATCCAGGGTATGACTACTACGAAGTTTACCGGAAATGTTTGCACACTCAGTTGTAGGTTAGTTATTCAGAACCTGCTGTAAGTGCTCCTGCTATACCTCACAGGCAACGAACGGGAAGCGCTGTAAGTTTACTTAAACTATTCATTTTTTGGTCTGCATTTATCCAACTGCTGATATAGCAAACTTATTTGGCGTTCCTGAATCAATGTATGATTTTGTGAGACAATCAATAGATTTTATAGCTTTCAAGAATTTTTTCATATCCAAAATCAGCAACGCCACTTATTTACTTATTTATAGTATTTGTTTTGTGGTCTACGTTCATCCAACTTCCGATACACATCTCGCAAATCAACATTATGATGTGCTAGAGCAACCAAAGTATGGTAAAATAAATCTGCCGCTTCCGCAGCTATCGCCTCTTTCTCATCATCTTTACAAGCCATTACCACCTCTGCCGACTCTTCCCCAATTTTCTTAAGAATTTTATTATCTCCTCCAGCAAATAACTTACAAGTATAAGAACCCTCCTGGGGATGGTCACGGCGATCGCTAATCACATCAAAAAGTTGAGACAACATATCTGCAGGTGGCTTGACAACCTCCCCATCCACCAGATGAAAACAACTCCTTTCTCCTTTATGACAGGCAATATCCCCCACCTGCTCCACTCCGAACAATAAAGTATCGCTATCGCAGTCGTAGCGCATCCACTTAATATTTTGAAAATGACCTGAAGTCGCCCCCTTATGCCAAAACTCTTGCCGAGAACGACTCCAAAACCAAGTTTGCCCAGTTTCCAGAGTTTTTTGTAATGATTCCTGGTTCATCCAGGCCATCATCAACACCGTAGCATCTAAATAATCTTGAATAATAGCGGGTACAAGTCCCTGTTCATTGTAACGAACCTGCTCCACTGGAATCAATTGACTTAAACCTACTGGTTGGGAGATAGACATTATGTGCCCCAAAAAATTTGTTTGTATACTCGGAGTTTAGGATATCTTTTGAGTATTTTCTGAATGTTTAATCTTAAATTTTAATTTGTTTTTGGCTTTTATCATAAAACAGATAAATTGTCAAAAAATAGCTTCATAATTCTCCAAAATTTACTGTAAATATACAGCCACTCCAATGATACAATTAGCCAAATATAGATATAGGTTTATATTAATTTGGTGATAACATGAAATCCCCATATCGGGATTGAAATAAACACAAATTAAGGAGAGTAAAATTGGTAGTTACTACACTAAATACCACTAAATCCGAAGAAATTTTTGCAGCAGCTCAAAAACTCATGCCTGGGGGAGTTAGTTCACCAGTTAGAGCATTCAAATCTGTTGGTGGCCAACCCATTGTATTTGACAGAGTTAAGGGAGCCTATATTTGGGACGTTGATGGCAACCAGTATATTGACTATGTTGGCACTTGGGGACCTGCTATCTGTGGTCATGCTCACCCAGAAGTATTAAACGCTCTGAAAGAAGTTTTGGAAAAAGGCACAAGTTTCGGTGCCCCCTGTGCTTTAGAAAATACTTTGGCTGAAATGGTTATTGATGCTGTACCGAGCATTGAAATGGTTCGCTTTGTCAACTCTGGCACAGAAGCTTGTATGGCTGTACTCCGTTTAATGCGAGCCTTTACAGGTAGAGACAAAGTAATTAAATTTGAAGGTTGTTATCATGGCCACGCTGATATGTTTCTTGTTAAAGCTGGCTCTGGTGTAGCAACTTTGGGTTTACCAGATTCTCCTGGAGTACCTAAGTCTGTGACTAGCAATACCTTAACTGCTCCTTACAACGATTTAGAGGCAGTTAAGCAATTATTTGCCGACAACCCTGACCAAATTTCTGGTGTTATTCTTGAACCAGTGGTGGGCAATTCTGGATTTATTACTCCAGATGCAGGTTTCTTGGAAGGGTTACGGATGATTACCCAGGATAATGGTGCTTTGCTTGTGTTTGATGAAGTTATGACTGGATTCCGTATTGCCTATGGTGGCGCTCAGGAAAAATTTAATGTTACTCCAGATTTGACAACTTTGGGTAAAATTATTGGTGGTGGTTTGCCAGTGGGAGCTTATGGCGGTCGTCAGGATATTATGGAAATGGTGGCTCCAGCAGGTCCGATGTATCAAGCGGGTACTCTTTCTGGTAATCCCCTGGCTATGACTGCTGGTATTAAGACTCTGGAATTGCTGCATAAACCAGGTACTTATGAGCAATTAAACAAGATTACTCAGAAACTTGCTGACGGGTTATTGGCTATTGGAAAAGAAGTTGGTCTTGCTGTTTGTGGCGGGCATATTAGTGCAATGTTTGGTATGTTTTTTCATCAAGGACCTGTTCACAATTATGATGATGCGAAAAAGTCCGATTTGACCAAATTTAGCAAGTTCCACCGAGGAATGTTGGAGCGTGGAATTTATTTGGCTCCTTCTCAGTTTGAGGCAGGATTTACTTCTTTAGCGCATACTGAGGAGGATATTGACCGGACTTTGGCTGCTGCAAAAGAAGTTATGTCTGGTCTTTAAGAGTTTGTCATGGGTAATGTGATTTGTCATTTTTCTATTACCCATCTAAGTGCAGCGATCGGTTAGCAGTTAGCAGTATATTCACGATAAGTTAGGTGGAAATAAAAAGTTTTAGTGTTTAAGGTGTGGTTATACCGCACATCGGGATTGGAACGGCGCTCATAATATTATGTTACGAACTTTGCAGGACTAGGCGAATAGCACTCACTTTAACTGGTGATGCTATACAGATTGAAGATGCATAGCTTTGAGTAGGTTAAATGTTGCACTTGAGTTATGAATTTCCTCGTTTATCATTAGGTTCTATCGTTATATATCGTTATGAGAAAATTAAATAGTATTGATTAGGAAAAAACTATAGCGCTACTATTATGAGTAATTTTTGAGAATCCAGTATTTTCTAACCCTAGGAAGTAAATTGAATATCTTTTTCTTTTTTGATTAGTGATTTAATCGACAAAGACTCAGGTAGATAGATTCAAAACTATTACGCAATAGTTCCGAGGAATTTTCCAGCTGAGAGTATCTTCTCAACATCTACCCTAGAAAATAAATTAAATTCCTTTTTCTTTTTTGATTAGTAATTTAATCTACAGAGACTCAAATAGTATAGATTCAAAACTATTACGCAATAGTTCTGAGGAATTTTCCAGCTGAGAGTATCTTCTCAACATCTATTTTGATTAGTGATTTAATCGACAAAGACTCAAATAGATTCAAAACTATTACGCAATAGTTCCGAGGAATTTTCTAGCTGAGAGTATCTTCTCAACATCTACCCTAGAGAGTAAATTAAATATCTTTTTCTTTTTTGATTAGTGATTTAATCGACAAAGACTCAGGTAGATAGATTCAAAACTATTACGCAATAGTTCCGAGGAATTTTCCAGCTGAGAGTATCTTCTCAACATCTACCCTAGGAAGTAAATTGAATATCTTTTTCTTTTTTGATTAGTGATTTAATCGACAAAGACTCAGGTAGATAGATTCAAAACTATTACGCAATAGTTCCGAGGAATTTTCCAGCTGAGAGTATCTTCTCAACATCTACCCTAGAAAATAAATTAAAT
>NZ_JAAHGT010000002.1:0-15208 GCF_010672385.1 Okeania sp. SIO2F4 | reverse complement strand
TTTTTTGATTAGTGATTTAATCGACAAAGACTCAGGTAGATAGATTCAAAACTATTACGCAATAGTTCCGAGGAATTTTCCAGCTGAGAGTATCTTCTCAACATCTACCCTAGAAAATAAATTAAATCCCTTTTTCTTTTTTGATTAGTAATTTAATCGACAAAGACTCAGGTAGATAGATTCAAAACTATTACGCAATAGTTCCGAGGAATTTTCCAGATAAGCCAGATCAGAGTATCTTCTCAACATCTACCCTAGAGAGTAAATTAAATATCTTTTTCTTTTTTGATTAGTAATTTAATCTATAGAAGATTAAGATAGATAGATAGATAGATTCAAAACTATTGCGCAATAGTTCCGAGAAATTTTCCAGATCAGAGTACATCTACCCTAGGAAGTAAATTGAATATCTTTTTCTTTTTTGATTAGTAATTTAATCTATAGAAGATTAAGATAGATAGATAAAAAACTACAATACTACAGTTCTAAGGAATTTTCTCGAATCCTTCTCAGTACCTAGCCTAGTAGCTGAATTAAATATATTTTTCTTTTTTGATTAGGGGTAAATATAGCGAAGTTGCTATGAGGGGCAATCTAGAAATGAAAGCCTTTCTATACAAAGGTTTTAGAGATTAAAAATTCTAAGATTTTTAGTTTGCTAGGCAAGCTCATTACAGCGTCCCTAGTTTTTGTCTAATAATTAGAAGTATTTTTTTACTAATTCTTGATAAATAGATACTTTATCTACTGCCTCTGATACAGAGATATCATAGATTGATGCCATCGTAGCTATTAACTGCCTATTAACACCTTCAAGCAACTTCAAATTTTGCTCAAACTCACTAGCTGCGGACAACCAAAATTCTTCACGAGCTTTGAATAAAGGTGTATAATCATAGTCAACATCAAAATCTTCAATAAATTCTACTGTCGGAATAATAATAAATCTATCTCTAATATGATCAAATTTTGCCTCCTTCCAAATACGTTCTTTAGTAGACAAAATTTTAGGACATCCTACATCATACTCATACTTTTTCTTAGGTGTAAAAACCTTTCCTGTTTAATTAACACCAACCTTTAGCATCTCAAACAACTCTTCTCTTTTCTTCTTTTCAAGTTCCTTTGTTACATCAATCAAAGGAATAAGAATATTGCGTTTTTTCGCAATATGGTTTCGGATGCCTGCATAAGTAGAGGTAATAGATGAAAGCAAAGTAACATCATATAATTTTGAAGCCAGCTTTGTTACATTCTCTGTTGCATCATAATCATTTCCATAAACAACTGTAATAAAATATTTTGTCGTCAATGTGGAAGGTATCATCATACTAGAAATTAATATGGGAAGTGTAATCTCCTCATTTTCTAGCCTAGTCATTTGTTGTACCAAGTTTTCGAGTTGTTGGGCTAAAAGCATTTTGCTGGCATTATTTGTTCCCTTCCGTACTATACTACAATAGAATAAAAGTTTATACTTTGAAAGGAAGGTTTTAATTAATCAAACCAATGTTTCGCAGAATTTGGCAATGGCTAAAAAGTTTATGGGAAAAATTTTTGGGGTTATTCTCTCAACCTCAAACAAACTCTTCAGAAACTCAACCACTCTCTCAGTCTCCTCCACCTTTAACAGATACAGATTATGATTTTCTCTTCGGTCAACTTTTAGAAGGTATTGCTCAAGGTTGGTCTCCTGAAAGAGTAAAGAATTTTTTTGACGACCTGGGAGACCGAGGTAAACCTGAACTTTGGCAAGAATGGCTACAACGATTTGGAGAAAGATTATTAGCATCCCCGAAACCTAATGATGAGTTGGCTCAGAGAATGGTTAGGTTTGCTCACTTGACTCAATCGCTCTCTTCTCTACAAATTCTGGGAACTCTGGCTAATAATATTGGAACTGAACTTTTAAGTCGGGATAATAGTGGAGCTATTTGGGAATATGATGGACCTGATGCTGGTGTCTCTCCTGCTCCTCAACCATCTTTAGGAGAAAATCAAGAAAATGAAGCTTTGGAAAATTTAGTAGTTAAGCTTCAGGAAAATCCTAATTTATTAGCTACTGTTGCCCAACAGTTAGGTATACAGACGAGTGACCCAAGAGTAGTTATTCAGAAAATGGTTAGTCAACTTGGGGTGGGAGTAGAAAATCAACAACAGTCTGCCGAGCAAAATTCGGAAATATTTGCTCAGTTAGGTTTGGAGCAAGCAAAAGCTGGAGATTTAGCTGGAGCAGTTGATAGCTGGGAAAGTGCTTTGGCTTTGAAGCCTGATTATCACCAAGTTTGGTATAATCGGGGCAAGGCATTAGTACAGTTAGGAAGATGGGAAGAGGCGATCGCCAGCCATGATAAGGCTTTAGAAATTAAGTCTGATGACTATTTGGCTTGGAATAACCGTGGAGAAGCTTTGGGAAAATTGGGGAGATGGGAAGAGGCGATCGCTAGTTGTGATAAGGCTTTAGAAATTAATTCTGGTTATTATTTGGCTTGGTATAATAAAGCTAATTTTTTCGTTAGTTTGGGAAATTTGACAGAAGCAGTTAATTGTTATGATAAGGCTTTAGAAATTAAGCCTAATTTTTATGATTGTTGGAATGAGAAAGGAAATGTTTTGAGAGATTTGGGTTTGATGGAAGAGGCAAATAAAAGTTGGGAAAAGGCAAGGGAAATTAAATCTAATTGACTACTTTTGATTATTTGGCTGGGAATAACCGTGCTGAAGCTTTGGGAAAATTGGAAAGATGGTCTGAGGCGATCGCCAGCCATGAAAAGGCTTTAGAAATTAAGGTAGATTATTATTTGGCTTGGAACAACCGTGGAGAAGCTTTAGGAAAATTGAGGAGATGGGAAGAGGCAATAGTTAGTTGTGACAAAGCTTTAGAAATTAATTCTGGTTATTATTTGGCTTGGTATAATAAGGCTAATTTTTTGATTAGTTTGGGAAATTTGACAGAAGCAGTTAATTGTTATGACAAGGTATTAGAAATTAAGCCTAATTTTTATGATGGTTGGTATGAGAAAGGAAATGTTTTGAAAGATTTGGGTTTGATGGAGGAGGCTAATAAAAGTTGGGAGAAAGCCAGGGAAATTAAATCTGAGTAAGTTGCTCTGATAGTTTTTTCTTTTTGCCCTAATTTTTAATTTAAAAAGGTCGCCAAATTTTTACCGTATTATTTCTACCTAAGGAGTCATTAGTATAGCCACTACTACTTACTAAAAAGTTGCCATCATAACTAAATATCAGCTTTCTAATTGAACCTTGCTTGCTTGAAATATTCACAACTTGCTCTTGAGAAGTTAAGTTCCAAATTTTGATATTCGAGTCATAACCACCAGATGCTAACAATTTACCATTCTTGGAAATTGTGATTGTGTGTACTCCACAATTTTTTTGAGCTGTATCTGTCCTCCTGAGGCAAGAAGCATTTAGCTTACACTTATCACTATCATTATCTGAGTTATGCCTACAATAGTGCTTCATAATCCTAACTGGATTTTGGTTTGACACTCCTTGGACTTCAAAGATGTGAACATACTCACTGTGAAAACCAGAACTTACTAAAGTTTTACCATCTGGGCTAAATACAACCTCAGAAATAGGTCTAGGTTCTTCAGAACCTTGAGAAACAGGTCTATACATTTCTAATACATTTTTCAGCTTTTCTGTCTGCCAATCCCAGAGCTGGAGCTTTGAATTATGGCCACCACTAGCTAAAGTTTCACAATCTGGGCTAAATGCAACAGACCAAACCCTCGAAAATGGTCCTGTTTCCTCTGAATGTCCCCGCAAAGTCTTAATCCGCTGTCTTGTTTCTGCATCCCACAGTTCGATAATGCCACTCTCTCCAGCACTCGCTAAGATTTGACTTTGTGAGCAGCTCTTAGGAAGAAATGTAATAGAATCAGCGCCACCTTGATGATTCACTTCTCCAAGATAGCGTGCTTGAGTTTCTAGTTTTTTTGCATCCCAAAACTTGATTGTACCATCACGACTACTACTTGCTAAAATCTTACCATCAGGGCTAAAAGCCATTGTTCTGACAACTCCGTTATGTTTTTTCCAGCTACTTTTCTGTTTGCCTGTTGAGACATCCCAAAGTTTTATCTCGCCATCTACACTACCACTAACTAAAATCTTGCTATCTGGACTTAAAGCAAGACTATAGACTTCAGTGTTATGTGTTCCTAGGAGTTTACTTGAAGCAATAATAGAATAGGCTTCTTTACTATTTTCAAGTAAAGTAATACTGTCCATATTTGGACTCAAAGTAGCGGCATAAGCCTCAAATTGATATCCAGGTATAATTTTATAGTTCTTGGATTTGTTTTGGCTATCTGAGTATTCCCAACAATAACCCATAACTGGTAAGGGAGAGTTAGCTGCAACAATACAATAACCTTTTTTAGTAATTCCAATCAATGGTAATGCACCTGCTACAGCAGCTAGAAATCCAACAACTCCTATTACAACCTTTTTTGGAGAAATATTCCCACCGTTAGTAGGAGGTGGTGATGGTGATTGTGTCATAACTTTTGAAATTTTTATAAGTTATAAGACTATAATTAATGATAATCTGTAAATTGCAATATTAGGTAGGTACTAAATACGTTAAAGAAGTTTTCATTTGTGAATATAGCTATAGAAACCTTCCATGTAACCTCCCTACAAATTTAATTTTAGTTATTATAATGTGGTTTATATTTCTGAAAAGAGCTGTATTGTATAATTTGATTTTAATAATGCCTAAAAATTGAATCTGTGTAGTAAAAATAGATTTCCAAGTATTGATTGTAATTAGAAATAAAAATGTCAAAAAATAACAAACAACAAGATATTTCTCTATTGCAAGCCTGGCAGAAAAAAATTCAAGACGCTAATATTAACAATATATTCTGTCATTGTCATAGCTGTGAATATGAATGGGTAGAATCATCCTGGGAAGGAATATGCCCTAATTGCAAAAGTACCAATATTGAGCGTATTTCTTGTTGGCAATTTCCGGATGATTAATCAGGATTTACTCAAAAAGTATTTTGGTAAGAGTAGCAGTTAGCAGTCAGGAGAAATTGGAATTTAGAGGAGATATGAATAAAAATTGTCAGAGTAGTTTTTCCACTCTTGTATGACTAAAATAGCAATTTTTAAGCCAAGTTTTTTTACATTCTAAATTTAGAATAGAATCAGATTATATAATAGAGAGTTTCGCGTTTTTATGAGGTAAAATATTTATACTTTTGACGGGGTAAATATTTTTTGTTTGTTCCCTACTCCCCTACTCCCCTACTCCCCTACTCCCCTACTCCCCTACTCCCTTACTCCCTTACCCAAAAATCAAACTATAAAGCCTCTCCTTTCAAGGAGAAAAAAGAAAAAAATTTCTTTTAACCAATCCTCTTCTTAAAAAGAACAGGTAATTATTAATTATTAATTATTAATTGTTAATTATTAATTATTGAATCCCTCTTTTAACGATAATTAGTAAATTGCAATGGCATGGGAAAATCTTCTGCTTTTAACCTTTGCATTACTGCTTGTAATTCATCTTTCGACTTAGCAGAAACTCTCACTGCATCACCTTGAATAGATGCTTGAACCTTTTTAAATTCATCTTTAATCAACTTAGTAATTTTTTTAGCATTTTCTTGACTAATGCCTTTTTGCAGCTTGACTTCTTCCCTAACTCTATTACCACTAGCAGATTCAACTTTACCAAAATCAAATATCTTTAACGATAAATTCCGTTTAGCAGCCTTAGTTTGTAAAACAGTATGAACAGCATCTAAACTAAATTGACTACTCGTATTTATGGTAATTGTATCTTCGCCTAATTCTAATGTCGTATTAGAATCTTTCAAGTCATAACGAGCTTTAATTTCTCGCTCCGCTTGGTCTATAGCATTCACTAATTCTTGTCTATCAAAATCGCTGACTATATCAAATGATGATGTAGATGCCATAATTTTTTCAGATATTATCTTGATTTTACTTAATAAAAATTCCTGTCGTAAGCATTTAATTCTTTCTGGAGAAACCGGGTTTATCAAAATTTCCTGATAACCAACAATAATTAGGGCAATAAACTCGGTTTCTTGTTTTTTTCTTGTTTTGGTGCAGATTTTACTTAATAAAAATTCCTGTCACAAAAATAGCTTACTAAAAATTATTTTCAGCATTCAGCTATTAGTAGCGTTGGTGAATAAAGGTATGAAAATAAAAATTGAACAATCTCAAATATTTGTTATTCAATAGTTTAGGAATTACCAAAAAATACAAATCATACCCTGATTTACCAACGCCCTATTAGCTATCAGCTTCATTACCTTTAACTTTTGCAAGTCGTTCTTGTATTTCAATTTATTATAAGTTGAAAATGTCGTAGAAGTTAAGCTCATACTTGCTTCATTTATTCAAAAGTTGAGAGCTAACTGCTAATAGCTGAATACTTACAAATTATTAACACTAATTAAACTTAGAATAAACAAAATAGCCGTACCAGAAGAACTAATAACAAACATGAGCGATCGCCCTATAGGTACATCCAAAATATAAAATATCGAATAAAAAAATCGTCCAATCACAAAAGCAACTGCTGCTCCTATAGCTAATACAGAATCTTGTTCTGTCAAATATGCCATAAAAGAAGCTGCTGCAAATAAAATAAAAGTTTCAAAAGAATTTTGATGTGCCCAAGTTGCTCTTTTAGCATAATCAGGCAACTTTTCAAACAAAGCACGAGGCGCACCCAAATCATAGCCTACTTTAACACGACCGTAGGCTACTACTAAAAAAGGTGCATATACCAAAATTGCCCCTAAAACTATACAATCCAAAAAGATTGAAGATGGTGGTAATTCCAACAGACTCATTTTTATAGTAAAATTAACTAATCAAGGTAGAATAGAGTTACTACTTTACGTTGTTCTTCTGCATCTTGACAAGTCTTAATTAAAGTATGACTATCGTGAAAAGCAAAACAAATTAACTGTTGACATCTAGAAACAATTTCTTGGTTACAAATAGAACTCGCTTCAGCTAAAGATAATTGATCGTTTTTAGGATTTTCCACCACATGAATTACCTTTTCTAACTCTTTACGAGATTCTCTTGGTTGTCGTTTCAGACTTTGAGGTAAAATTACAGTAACTAAATTAGGGTCAGCCCTCATTGCTCCCCGAACTACTGCTAAATTAGTACCAGTTGCTCCTGATGTAATAATATGATTTGAACCTAAAACCAAGGCATAACTTAACAACTCAATTAATTGTTGATGAGTAATAGGAACATGACGAGAACCCAACACAGCAATTCTTTTAGAACCTGTTTGTTGGATTGCTAAAAGTTCCTCTAAAAAATCATCTACCTTAGGTATATCAATTGATTGACTCAAAGATTTTATCTATTGTAATAAAACTGCCAAAGGGATTATAACAAGTAAATATCTTTTTGTACATTTATTTTGTGGGAAAAATAACAATTGAGTCTAAAAAATCAATCAAGACAAAAATCAGGAGAGGCAAAATCCTTGGCTAAATTAGCTCAAGAATTTCCACCCACTCCCCTACCAATTCTTTCTGGTATTGTACCTTCTGGATTAAGGAGTTTTGACATCTCCAGGAGTTAAAACACCCTGAATTATGTGGCGAATCCACCGAAAACAGAATAAATCTGTGTTTTATTTAAGCCTGTCAAAAGACTTCCAGACTCCTTGGCATGGATAGACCATTATCTAGCTGTGAGCTTACTTTTTTTGAGCTTTCCGAGTGGTTTGACTCTGTAGGTGTTGGAGCAATCTTCTCGCTGCTTTAGCTGCCTGCTTGCTTTCAGCCGTCGTAGGAAATTAATTCCCCATTAACTGTCCACCGGAATCTCACCGCACTAGCTAGAGGTCATGGCGACAAAGCTTGTTCCTTATTCCTCTAGTATAGCAGATTTTTACCAAGGGATAAATCCTGTATGTAGTTATTCAACCAGCCGTTAAAGCGGGCACTGCGTAATTCCTCCCATCATTCTTTAGGCTTATATCGGAATTGTCCAGGCAGTAAGACATTGGTTTAATGGAGATGGGGCAATTCTAGCAGTAAATTTTAAGTCCTCTGATCTAGGGGGTCAATAACCATGAGCTGTTTACTGTTCTCTGCAAAGAAAGAACAGAATACCAGGTATAAATCTGATATTTTTCATTTCCCTTGTAGGTTTCAAGTACTGCCAGCTTTTACGAAGGTCAAAACCTTTGGCAATGCATGAAATTGGCAACCAGAATTAGGTACATAGATTTTAGTGTGTGAGTGCTCATTTTTACTTAATCTATTAGTTCATAAACCAGGAGTAGATATTAGTAGAGAAATGTTTGGGGCAAGCGGTTGTTTTAACCATGAAACCCAGACCCTCGCTACAGCCAAATTATGGCCAAATTTCTCTCCCATGGAACGTATTTATGCTACTGATATAGAACTTTAGCCGTTTTTATGAACTTACCCAAAACCGAAGGTTGCCAGAGAAGTATTTGCGCAGCATTCATTTAGACAAGCAACCTCCCAAACCGAGAGTTGAGTTTTGGAGACAAGCTTCCTGCTTCAGCGCTTTGCAATGTCCCGAAGGTTGTAACCTATATTCTCTAAAGGCTTAAAATCAGCGGGAACCATACCCCATGAGCAATGCCTGAAAAAAAGTATGTTTAAGTATCTTGGGGTAAGATTTCAGCTTCTGTTTCTCCCCCTTTTTCTCAGGGGTTAATGATCCATTAAAATTTCAATAATTTCCCAAATTTCCCAGCTATGAGCGTAGCTGAAAATGACTGAACAAGTGTTCAAAATCAAAATCTTGTGCCATTAGTCTTTTAACACATTCTACTTTGACAGGTTCATGTAGACGGACACTACCAAAGGTTCGATCTATAATTTCCACAGTAGATAGAGTATCATAGTCCACTGACAAAACAGGTACTTCTACATCCTCAGCACGACGCAGCACTAACTCATCAGGTGGAAGTTGCCCAGTTAAAATTAGACAATGGGTTGAAGTTTCTAAAGCTGCTAGCTGAATGTCTGTCCGATCGCCCCCCGTAACTACCGCCATATTTGTAGTCTTACGGAAATATTTTATCGCTGCGCTAACATTCATTGCACCGATTGTCAAGCTTTCTACCATTAAATCCAGGCGGTCAGGACGACAAAGCACCTGGGCTTTTAATTGCTTAACTAATTCTTCAACTGTGACACTGCGTAGGAGACTGCTTCTAGGCAATATTCCTAATACAGGTATATTCCTAGCTTCGAGAAAAGGTCTTACTAATGTAGTTACTGTTTCTTGTGCCGATCCTGGGACATCATTAATGACTACACCCAGAAGGGAACTACCTAAACGTTGTTTAGCTGAGAGTAAAGAGTCTATATAATAATGTGAATTTGGACGAGTTACCAAAATTACAGAAGCATTAAGAATTTCCGCAACTTGTGGCAGTGATAATTCCAAAAGACTACCCTCATCTAGGGTACTCGGTCCTTCTAATATTACTAAATCCTCTCCCTCTATCTGTAGATATTGGGCTAGAGATTTTTGATAATCTGTTTTTTCTTCTCCAAGCAACCGCTTCTCTATAGTACTTTGATCGAGCATCAACAAAGTTGGTCGAATACAATTTTGTGAAAGCTTGAGAGTTTCAGTTATGAACTGTACATCAGCATCTGTCGGAATAGATGTTGGAGTTAAACAGTTTCCCAAAGGTTTTCCATAGGCAATGCTTATACCTTGCCCTTGTAACTCATGGGCTATTCCTAAAGTAATTGTAGACTTGCCACTGTAAGGTTCAGTCGATCCAATTAGCAAATAATTTGCAGATTTTGGCACATCCTCACTCCTGCAATTAATGAACTTGTGGAAATTATCGCATTTTTAGGGCAAGTATTCCTTTTTATATCTCCAATCTAGGATATAAAACCTTTTTTGAGGATATATGGCAAACATTGTGGTCGATTTAGTACAATAGGTCCAAAGTTAGCAGTAACCTGTTGCTTAGTCCTTTAGCCGGATTGGTTTTTTATGAATAAGTTTGTTCAAAGCAAATCAGTGTATAAAAGTCCAGAGGTTTTTTCCTCCCGAAATTGCTAGTCAGACACCATTATCTAGGCTAGAAAATTTCTGGTAAAAGGGCAAAATTTCTGGGCTTTCTCACAAGACAATCCCTTGCAGGAGAGTGCGGGTATAAAAGCCAAGGTTTTGATAATGATAGTCAGAACTCCCATAAAATTGTGAGACTTGAAATCCTATTTTCAAGAGTCAGTCTTAGAAGTGAGTATCAAACCTAAATTACTCGTAGCGAAGTAGCTTTCCGTAGAAAGTCTTAGAAAAATCAATCGTGCGAGTTTTGTTATAATTCAGTAAGACATCGATTAAAAAATCAATAAACTCATAAGTAGCCATCATAATTTCATAGCTGAGTTCTTGATTACCATCAAACTGCATTCTGCAACGAGTTATGTCTGCAGGTAATATAGAAACAGTCCAGGTAATAACAAAAGGAATATTTTCGCCTCCTTCTATATTTCTTGCTCCTTCTAAATTTTTTTGTTTATATAGGCTAATAGCAAGACCTAGATATTTACGTCTTTTATCTGTGTAATATGGAGCATAAACAGCTATTTCTCCCTTCTCGGCTGGCTTTAATTGATTAATTTGTGGCATCCTATTTTATTATCTCCGCAATAAATACTGCCCATCAAAGCCTGGTCGTTTTCTGTTTATATAACTAGGCAATTTAGCAAGTATATTTAGAATTATTATATAACAATTAGGAAGGATTTTGATAGATATTTAAGAACAATTAAGAGCAATCAAAATCCTTTTCTATTCTGAGTTCTGACTCCTAATTACTACTAAAATATTATAGCTGAAATATGATTGCTATATTTCAATATGGTTCAGTTAGGGATTTTTTGAAGAAGGAAGAAAGAAAAAGGAAAGTAGATGAGTCTATGGATCAATGCAGCTCAGTTACGAATTTTTTGGGCATTTATGTAATCTAAAAAGCTCATCTAATGGTTCTATACTTTATGAGTTTTGGTCTGATCTGAACCGTATTGTGCTATATTTGAGATTTGAACTTATACAGCTATCATCCTGGAATTGTCTTATGTTATTAGGGTCTGAGGATTCAGCCCTTTAAACGATAAAAAGCGGTGTAGGGATGGGGATCTTTCCTAGCCATATCTAATGGAGCAAGAGAAAAGAAAAATTTTTCCTGTTCGTCAATCCTCTATTTTTTAAGGATAGATAATTGTTTCGGCTGTCGCCGACATGAAAATTGTTAATTATTGAACAAGTCGTTATTAATGTAGTTGGATCTAATTTTAACTATTACTAAAAAAAATTAGTTCATTAAGAAAAAAAGCAACCTGGATTTATCTGCTTGGATAGTCTGGGCTGATAAGACTGGTAACTTTATATAAAATTCATGGATAGATAGTTACAGTCAAATAAGTACAAAAATATTCATATATCTATTTTTTGCCTATTATGAAGTAAAAAATGTAATTATGCTATTGATCTAAAAATAATTTATTAAACTTAGTAAATTGTCTTTAGTTAATTATGAGTCTGTTTTAGTCTAATGCCAAATAAATGATATGAATTCATAGCTACTGACTCACTTAGACTAAAACCTCGATACTTTGTAGCAATATTTTTTGCAACTGGTATTAGTTCTAAGAATACTCAAAACTATCTTTATTTATATATAAATCATCAAAAAATCATACAAATATGAGACTAAAATATCCAATAATGAAAACTCCGAGTATATTTGAAATCTTACTTTTATTATCAAAAATTATCCCTAGGTGGTTACTGATAAATCTGTGATTTATGCCTGCAACTTTACATTTTAGACCTCTGATAAATTGTAAAAATTAAACCTTTTTTGCATACTTATATTACCCAGAACCCAGAAGCAGTGTACCTTTTTTCTTGACCGTAGCGATATTTTATGAAATTGGTATTATAGATTGAATTTAATGATCATAGCTGAAAATAGGATATAGCAGATTTGGGGATGAAAAATCAAAAAGAGGAACTACTTCTTAGATCGAGCTATTGGATGAGACTAACTTCCCCATTCCAAGAAATCAAATCATTGCAACAAATTTATGACTTATGCAAAACACTAGATATATGAAAAAATAACTATTAGGCGGTCAAAATAGTTTTGAGGATTAACCAATTGTCAAAAGGATTGCCCCTAAATCAAAGTTACAAAAATTTATCCATTATTTCCAAGTTGACAGACCCCTATAGCATTTAATATATAGATTAGTTTACAACTATAAAGAGGTGTAAGTGCTGAAATTATCAAAAACTAAAATTATCAACCCAAAACTCCTCTAAACCTCCACTCCAGAAGTAAAAAGACCATCTTTATAGTTTTTTAGGACAGAATTAGGTTAGTCTCTTAAACATAAGAAAATTATTAGTTGTTGGATCTTTTAAGATCAGTTGAATTATGCCGGACAGTTCTTGGCCAAAAAACGATTACTATCAGGAAACCCAAATTTATCAAAACTATACCTCAGATAATGAACAGCAAAATTATCAGGTATCAGAAAAACAGGAAAGTTCAGATGCTAAACAAACAGAGCAAAAAACGGAAGTTGTGGATACAAAAAAGCTCAGTAATCAGAATATTTACGATGGTCGTAGAGGTAAAGCAGCATTTATACTATCGCTGATCTGGACTACTACTATAATACTGCATTTGCTGTCCTGGGGATATTGGATAATTCTGAGTTTGACAGGTTTACTATCAGTTCAACTTTTGAGAATACTATTTGCTAAACCAAAACTAGCTCCAAAACCTCTATCAGAAGAAAACTTGGTAGACTGGCCTTATGTGTCTTTGTTGGTAGCAGCTAAAAACGAAGAAGCTGTAATTAGCAAATTGGTAAAAAATATCTGTGCTTTGGATTATCCCACTAATAATTATGAACTGTGGGTAATAGATGACAATAGTACAGATAAAACCCCTGTATTGTTAGAAAAGTTGGCTCAGGAATATCAACAGCTAAAAGTGATTAGAAGAGGTCCAGATGCTGGGGGAGGTAAGTCAGGGGCTCTCAATAGTGCAGTACCTTTTGTGAAGGGAGAAATTTTAGGAGTGTTTGATGCAGATGCACAGGTAACACCCGATCTACTCCGAAAGGTAGTACCACTTTTTACTAGAGAAGAAGTAGGAGCAGTACAAGTAAGAAAAGCGATCGCCAATGCAGGTCTAAACTTTTGGACAAAGGGACAATCAGCAGAAATGGTCCTAGATGGTTTTTTTCAGGAACAGCGAATTGCCATTGGTGGGATTGGAGAACTTAGGGGAAATGGCCAGTTCGTGCGTCTGAATGCTTTAGAAGAGTGTGGGGGGTGGAACGAACAAACTATTACTGATGATTTAGATTTAACTATTCGCCTACATCTAAATCAATGGGATATAGATTTTTTGGCTTTTCCAGCGGTAATGGAGGAAGGAGTAACTAACTCTATAGCTTTGTGGCACCAACGTTCCCGATGGGCCGAAGGAGGATATCAGCGGTATCTAGACTACTGGCAATTGATTTTGCGTAACCGAATGGGATTTGGTAAAACCTGGGATTTATGGCAATTTTGGGTGACACAATATCTAATATCGGTTGCTGCTGTGCCTGATTTTTTGATGTCAATAATTTTACGTCGTTTACCAATAACCAGTCCATTAACTGTGTTTACTGTGATGGTGTCTTTGTTAGGAATGTTTATTGGTTTACGTCGAACTCGGAAACGACAGAGGAGTTTAGCACAAAAGGAAAAGGTGATGGAGTTGGCTTTGAGGAAAGAACATCCATTGTCTTTATTGCTGACTTTCCTAGAAAGCGTGCGGGGAACTTTTTATATGTTGCATTGGTTTGTGGTTATGGGTATTACTATTGCTCGGATGTCTGTATTACCTAAGCGACTAAAATGGGTAAAAACAGTTCATAGAGGTGATGGGGATGATGGGGAAAGTTAAAAGTTGGGGCTAAATACTGAAGCATATAGATTTTACCCAAGTTCTCAAATATAGTTATTCCAGTTAAGATTGAGACAAGGTTTTCTTGCCTTGAAAGAGTTTCAGTTAAAAAAGTGCTCCAGTCTTATTGAGAATGACTATATATTCTCACTCTGGGCATCAAAAGAAAATGCTCTTCTAGTAGAAGATTTATCAATGTGCAGAATGTGGTTCTCAAATGGACAAAGACTTTAATCCTGCTGTTAATTTAGAAAACAATATGGATGAGTAGGTGTAGTACGGACGGAGAATAAGCCTTGGTCTAGAAAATGTACAGACTGCAGTCCGTACTTCTCATAGAAGTAGGAACGGAGCTGCTGAAGCTCGAATTCTATTTTGGGAGATTGCTTTCTTAAAGGAATACTCCGAAACGCTTCCCTGGCAACCTTTGGGTTTGGGTAAGTTTAGAGCTGATGTGTAAACTTAGTTGTTTGCGCACCATTCCACAAGAAAAGTTTTATTGTACCTAGCTCTCAGGAATTTAGGATCTACTGGACTATAACTCACAAAACCAAAATCTAGCAAGGGATTAAGCCTCTTAATATTTACTCGATCAATCAATTCTTAGTAGAACGCTTGTTATTATCCCATGACTTATTTTGATAGTAATTGTACAAGTGGCTGTAGCTCTTGATAATGTTTTTAACAGATTAATATCGCAGATTGCACAGCAATTATATCTAACTATGAGCAGGATACTGTGAGATAAAAAATGGAGAAAATAAAGATTTAATTTTGATAATTTCTAGGATATCTTTGATGATTGATGCTCTCTTTGTAGCAAATATACCCACAAATTGCTATGATTGAAGAAAAATAGTTGTACTCAAAGTTATAAGCATAACAATTGTTAAGGTTGAGAATTGCTATACTTGAATGATGTTTATTTTTTGATGTCCATAACAAAAATGAGTTATAAAAATCCAATAGCTAGAAAAAGGGCAAAGGAGAAAAAAAGATTGGGAAAACTGGATGCTGGATGGATAAATTTATGGGTGATAGGAATTATTAGACTCCTTCAATAATATCAATAAATTTAGCATTATTAATGACTATTTTATCTGCAAGTATTTGGTCAAGTATAGATGCCAAATTTCTCAAAATCTTGGGAATGCTCAAATGAAATCTCCCAAACTATTATTA
>NZ_JAAHGT010000199.1 GCF_010672385.1 Okeania sp. SIO2F4 | reverse complement strand
GGCCAATAAATGAATAAAGCATCAATAAGAAAGAAATAGGGTGATATAGCTGCTACTAGGTTCACCTTTCATGTCGGGGATCTCGGATTAGAGAGTTCTATCAAAAGTATTTACAGAATGATTTATCAGAAGAAAAAACTAAATATCATTTTCTCAAAAATAATTGTTGTACAGTTGTAGCTTATTTTATTTGCAAGGCATTAGAGTGTTCTCAAAAAAACTCTAAACTTTGTTCACCTTCCAGGTATCAAACAGACTCATGTTTTGCATACGACTCTAATATTGAGAAATTGGTTGTGGCATTTAATAAAAAATTTTGGTCGCCCCGATCTCTGAAATCTTTTGCTAAAAAAGTCAAAAAGAAAACTGAGAAAAAATCGTCTGTACTAAGTTTTCCTGTTGGTCAAAGAAATATCTTATACCATTTATCAAAAACTTCTCTACATTTTATTGAGTAGGGGACTCACCCCTAACTCCTCCCAGGAGGGAGAGTAGGGGAGTAGGGGAGAGGTAAACATAAGAATGATTAACATTAACTTAACTCAAATTAGCAAAAAAGTTATTCTACTTATTTTAATTACTTAATAACTGAAGTGTTGCCTATAGCAATCCTAAATGATTTGTGAAAATTTTTAGAATAGTTAATATTAACGGAAAACCTTTAAAATTCTGACTCCTGACTCCTGACTCCTAACTACCACCAAAATATTACAACTGAAATAGGATTGCTATAAGTATAGCATTAATGCATGGTAAGTCGTTTTAGTTATTTTTTTGATAATTATCAACTATCTAATATTATTTAGCCCATGTAAATATAGCAATCTTATTTGAATTGTGAGAAATTGTAGATTTTTAGGGAATAGGGAATAGGGAATAGGCAAAAAATATTCATTCCGTCATTTCTACCACATTAACCTGGAATCTACTGTATTTTCTAGACTTTTAAAAAATAATCAAATTCTCACATTTGATTCCTACTTGCTATATTATGACAGTTATAATTAATATAATATTTGCCGAGGTTAACTTCCTCAACATAATAGATATAATGCTGTTTTTGGCTTCAATTTAGCTCATGCTTCGATGTTGACTATTAATGACAAAAATCCCGGATGAAATCTATATCAGTCATCGCCTTCAAGTCACAAATTTTAGAAATAACTTTGGCAAAAATGCCGATAAGAAGTATTTTTTCAGAAAAAATTTTACTCCGAAAGCCAAACAGATTTATTTTGATGAAAATAGCAAAAATAGAAAACGTAAATCTGATAATCAGATTGTTATTTCAGACTTAGATGAATATGAAATCGAAGAAATAACTGTTGTTCGGTTGTGGCGTATTTTATGCGCAAAGTATTAGGATATTCTGACTATAAAATTTGTAGTTTTTTTTTCAAAAAAACACAAAAATATGTCTTTAAACTAATGATTATAAATGAGTTTTAGTAGAGAAAAATTAATCCAATAGATATAAGTTTTTGTTAGATTATCCAGTCGCTTAATCCCAGCTAAAATTTATTTATTTTTACGAAATAAAAAGTATGAAATTTATTGGAATAGACCTGGGTTGGCAGTCGGGCAAAAGTGGTTTGTGCTGTCTACAATACTCAGATAAGAAATTAAAAATATTAGACTTGAATTGCAAATTAAAAACTGAAGATCTTCTCAATTGGATTGATAATTTAACTCCCCTATCAACTCCAGCTCTAATTGCTGTGGATGCTCCAACAATCATTCCCAATCAAACAGGAACTAGACTGCCAGATAAACTTACTCATAAATATTTTGGTCGTTATCATGCAGGATGTTATCCGGCAAATCTTAACCGCCCTTTTGCTCAAAAAACTTTAAATTTTGGTATTAGTTTAGAACTAAAAGGATTTATTCATGCACCAACAATTGAACCTCAACAACCAGGACGTTTTCAAATTGAAGTTTTTCCCCATCCAGCTATAGTTAATTTATTTCAATTAGAAAAAATTTTGAAATATAAAAAAGGCAGATTAGCCGAGCGAAAATCAGAACTTGGAAAACTGCACCAATACATTATAAATATCTTACCAACTCTAGAACCTGCTCTACTAATTTCCGATAATTTCTTAGATATGGAAAAAATTAATAGTACGATCGCTCTCAAAACTACAGAAGATAAATTAGATAGTTTAATTTGTGCTTATATTGGTGCATACTGGTGGTATTGGGGTCAAACAAAAAATTTGGTATTGGGAAATCACACAACTGGATATATAGTAGTTCCTAATCGACTAGATTAAACCCTGCTAAAGTTATGAAAGAAAATATAGCCGAACTCAAATTAGAAGTAGATACTTTAAAAACAGAAATAGATGCTTTACAAGCTGAAGTAGATACACTTCGTCAAAAACGTTCCTCTTTCCAAATAAATGTTAGTTTTCCCAAAGATAATACTCCTGAAGCACTAGGGGAGTTTCGTCAAAAAAATACTGAAGAAGCTGCAAAGTGGCAAGCAGAAATTCAAGAAATTAATCAATCTCTCAAAGTATTAGAGGTGCAACTTAATCAAAAAAAAACTACCCTACAACCAAAAAAATCTCGACTAGAATGGCACGAACTACAAGAACAAGTTTATCAGGGGGGAAAACTCTTACAGGAACAAGTAAAAAAAGTCAACGAAAAAGCCAATCAACTTGAAGCCGAAATACAAACTCTCAAACAAATTTATCAAGAATTAAACCCTCTTTATTGTGAGTGGGTACAAAATACAGCCAATATAGTTGATTTTCAGGCGACAACTATTCCTTATGTTTATGTGAAAGACAATGGGTTTGAATTGGGCAATAAAGAAATAGAGTTAAGGGAATAGGGAACAGAAAAAACTACTGTTCAACAATTAATAATTAGGGTTTGCTTATGGAAAGTATGAGTGGTAGGGGTAGGAGACTCGAGACAGGAGACTCGAGACTGGAGAAATGGAAATTTGATTAGGAGGCAGTCGTAAAAATTGTAAGAGTGATTTTTCTGCCATAATCATCCCAAAATACTAGCATGCATGAGCCCCTTAGACCGAAACAGGCGCACTTTTTTAGACCAAAAAAGGCATTTACTAATATCTATCAGTGCTTTGATATTTAATCAGGCAGCCCTAATTAATTATTAATTATTACCTCTTCTTATAAAGAAGAATATTGACTAAAAAGATTTTTTTCTTTTTTCTTTTTTCTCCATGAATGGAGAGGCTTTATACCTTAATTTTTCGGTTAAATTAATTTTAAGAAGAAAAAAGATTGAGATACACCTCTATTTTTGTTAGCTTGATAAAGGAAACCCAATCTATTAGGGCGTCTAGTTTGAAAATCTGAGTTAAGGAATTATACCAAGCGTGAAAAAACAATGTTACGAATAGTAAAAGCAATAAAAAGATTTTACAGCAAATGCCCCTTTGATAAAGCGGTGCGACCCCGCGCCCTCCGGGTATCTCTTTCAGAGACGCTCCGCGAACGGCAGTTGCGTGACTGTCGCTTAACCCGCAAGGGCGCACTGCACTCACCGTCTCACGGCGCAAGCGGTCGGAACCCGGCGAGGTCTCCCGCTCTTTCAGAGCCGCTCCGAAGTGCGCCATGGGAATGCCGACCAAGAGAGGGAACGCGCACCAAGAGAAAAAGATGATTTACGAACTAAAAAATGGTATTGAAACTATTCATTCTGCTGACTGAATTCTGACTCCTGACTCCTAAAAACTCCCCTGGATATTTGTAGCAAACATTTATTAAATTGGTATTAGACGTATTGCCTTCTGAGATCAAATCATTTATCTAACCCTGGAAATATTTGGCAAAATTCTCTCTTTTGCTCTATCAAACAAAACGAATTTTTATGCCCTCTTAGTTATTCCTTCGGTTTACCTAATTCTCCCTTGGACTTATGTAGTTAATGACGAAAAAATTTCTGCTCTGGGAAAATATATTTGATTGACTATCACTGAAAAAATCAAAGCACAAATAGATGATTCAGATATGGAATATATCTTTATTTTGGGAGATTGGTCATAGAAGCGATCTAAACAATAATAAGGCACAAAATATAGTAGTTAATTATTGATTAAATTACTTTTGTTTTCTCTAATTTAATAGTTCTATTTACTTTCTGGTCTCTAGGTAAAAGTCTTCCTTTAGAGATTCATATCTTCTGTGCTTTTGAACTTATTCTCTTAGTAGTTTTAGTTACAGAAATTATCATTTATGCCGATCTAGCTAAACTTCGATAAATTTAGATAATTTTACTATTGATTAAAAATCAGAAGCAGCATTAGTTAACTCAACAATAAACTTATTTCAACTATCATAGTTAATTAATCTGAAAATATATACCAATTCCCAAAAAGCGTGAGGTTCAAAATTTGTTTGTTTTAGGAAGTATGTAGTTCTATGCAAAGTCCTTACAGATTAGTAATTCGGGGAATAGAAAAAAAGAAAAAAAACTATATTTCAGTAACTTGAGAAACTCTATAGATAGTTCAATTAAACTCAATGAAGAATTAAAAATTAATAGAAGCTTAGTAATTATTACTCAAAGACATTTGTAGAATTCTGTGTAGAGATTATGATATATTCTACAAATTCACTTTCATTAATTTTACGGCAAACCTCCTGGTTACTCAGCAATACTCTACCACTTACCTACACCGAAAATTCACTACTCAAATTAAGATTACCATCGCACAGTTTATGATACTGTAATTTCTTATAGGATGAATTTGTTGTTGCACCGGGAGAAAAAAAATGTTAACATTCCTATTTCAATTCGTACTACTTTTATTAGTAGTCTTATCCTTTATCTTAGTAGTTGGCGTACCTGTTGCCTATGCTTCTCCTCAAATCTGGAGTCAAGGCAAACCTTTAATTTTTATTGGTTCTGGTTTGTGGGTAGCACTGGTAATTGCAGTGGGTGTTTTAAACTTTTTAGTAGTTTAGGCCAAATTCAGTTATCAGTTATCAGTTATCAGTTATCAGTACCTCTAAATGAAGCTTGATGCTTGAAATACTGAAGTTTATTTTTTCATCTCCTATCCAAGGGGCAGGAGACCTAGTTTTTTTTGGTAACATTAATCTGAACTGGTAATATCTAAAATCTAAGATAGGAAATAATGGATGTTAAGAGACAGGAGATAACAAGTGGCAATTCGTTATCTCCAGACTCTTACATAAATAACTATCAACTTTTATCACAATAATTAACATTAAAAAAAATTCTAATATGACAGTTTTCGAGGGAACATTTACTCAAATTGACTCTTTACGCTTTGCTATTGTAATTGCTCGTTTCAATGACTTAATTACTGGCAAACTGATCGAAGGTTGTCAAGACTGTTTGAAACGCCACGGCGTCGATCCAAATCCAGAGGGTACTCAAGTCGATTATATTTGGATACCAGGCTGTTTTGAAATTCCTCTACTAGCACGTCAATTGGCCATGAGTAATCGCTACGATGCCGTAATTTGTTTAGGAGCTGTAATTAAAGGCCAAACTCCTCACTTTGATTATGTAGCTGCTGAAGTATCTAAAGGAATTGCTGCTGCAGCATTTCACACAGGAGTACCTGTAATCTTTGGAGTTTTGACCACAGATACTATGCAACAAGCTCTAGAGAGGGCTGGTATTAAAAGCAATAAAGGCTGGGAATATGCCATGAATGCCTTAGAAATGGCAAGTTTGATGCGTCAAATCAATAGTGGTATAAATTCCTCATCAAATAATTATAATATTACTGGTACAACTCAATCATTACCAATAACATCTAACAGTTTTGTAGAATCTGACTTGTCTCCAGAAGTATGACAAAACTAATCTAGGATTTACTCTCAAAAAAAATTCTGCTTAGGGGTTGACAAATAAAGTTAGTTGTGAAAACATAGATATTAGTTAAATACTGCGGGTATAGCTCAGTGGTAGAGCGCAACCTTGCCAAGGTTGATGTCGCGCGTTCGAATCGCGTTACCCGCTTACTAATAATCTTTTGTAGAATGCTTATTATCTAATCCTTAGCTAATATTTAGAAAGCGATCGCTCCTAATCATTTGTAAAATTCTTTTTTCAAATTGGTATTAGAGGGTTGCAATTAATACCCGTGGACTGCGGGGAATGGAAACTGTCTGCTAATAGTGTACTGTTGTGATCTTTGTGCCTAGATAAGTGCCGATGCAGAAAATCCTAATTGTGAGGTTAGGAAATCTATCACCTTATGTATTGATTCAGTATCGAAAGCGTCACTAAGAGATAGAATTGGCATAATAGACCTATACTGAGTCTCAGATCATCTTTTTTCAATAAACGCTTTCGGTTCTACGATTACTTTGCGACCTCAAAAAGCTCAAAAGATTGATTTGAATGGAGAGTACCCCTGTCCATGTCGGCGTAGGGGCCGCTTAATTCCAATCGCCCTGACAGATGCCTTTGGCTGTAACCGCTGTCAGCAAATATTTGTTGTCAATGAAAGTAGCGATACTATTGAACAAATCTCGACTCACTATTCCTATAAGCCTGCTTGGCGATGGACAGGTAAACAGTGGTACCGGACTTATTCCAATTGGAAGGCTCACTACTTGCTAATAGCTGTAGTAATGATTTTAGTACCTTTAGTGATTTGGCTACCTTTAGCTTTACACTCTCCTGGTTCTAATATAATTATTTGGGCACTGGTGGCAGTGCTTTTGGCCATGCTTCCGGCCTTAATGGTCTGGCTTGCTTACAGACGATGAGAGCTACTGACGTTGTATAAAGAGTGACAACTTGGGCTAACTAAACTTAAATTTAGGGTTCTTAGTTGCTTCCCTTAAGGGTTTTGCCTCTGGCCTAGACTGTTTTACCACAGCCTCCGATAGACCGACGGGATATAAACTTTTGATTCCCTAGAGTCCCTGTGTACTGGTTATGATATTGTTCAAGAGTTGCATTTATCTGCTGAGATTTTTCCTCAGACACCAATAATAACATCGTTAGTTATATCAGGTGGTATAAACCCCATAACCTTAGTTTTAAAAGGTTCTTACCGAAAAATTAAGGTTTAAAGCTTCTCATGAGCAAGGAGAAAAAGCAGTCGTTTAGCTGGCGCAAAACGCGCGTTAACGCGGAGCGACTTGAATTGCGTAGCTTGGAGTAGGATGGGATGGCAAGGAAACCTCGCCATATCCAATCTCCCCTTGAGAAGAAAAAAATTTCCTTTGAACCAATCCTTCTATTACAGAAGAGGTAATTATTAATTATTAATTATTAATTGTTAATTAATAATTATTGAACATACCCATAATTTGGAGGTCTTAGAAGTGCCTGACTTTCACTCTCAATATGGTCAGTGGTTGGCTGATTGACGATTATTACACCATAACTTCAAGAGCCGTCGCCTTTCCCATAGGACGCTGAATCAATAGATAAAGCGCGGGACCTCCCGGCGGAAAGTTAAACTTATGAATAGGAAAGATTATTCTGCTAACTTAACGATGAATGTGATTCATCGTGCTCATCAAGGTTCTCTGGAACTTGCTAAAACTAAGGCTTTAGAACGCTCTATGGCCTTACAAGCAATGGCAGAAGCAATTTTACAGCATAGAAATGAGATTTTAGAAGCTAATACTCTGGATTTGGAAGCAAATCGGACAATTCCTATTCCAGCGCCAATGGTCGAATTGCTTAAGTTGACACCAGAGCGACTCCAAATTACTGTTCAAATTTTACAACGACTTGGAGATTTGCCTGATTTAGTAGGGCAAGTAGTTGGTGCTTCATATCAATTAGAACGTAGTCAGAGTTATGGCCAACGTATTCCTTTGGGGGTTATTGCTCTAATTTATGAGGCATTTCCAGAGTTGGTGGCGATCGCTGCTGGTATGTCTATTCAAACTGGAAATAGTTTGATTATTAGGGGCGGGAGTGAAGCTCATAATTCTAATTTAGTAATTACTAAAGTATTACGGTTAGCTTTGAAGCAGGTTGGTTTACCTGTGGAATGTATAGAATTTTTACCCCCTACGGACAAAAGTTCTATTCACTATTTGCTTACTCAAGACCGATATATAAATTTAGTTATTCCTTATGGGCGAGATAGTTTGGTTGAGCGAGTGGCAAAAGTAGCAAGTGTACCAGTTTTGAAAGTAGCAATGGGTAATTGTTACTTGTACTGGTCTGCTAGTGGTAGTTTGGATATGGTTCGTTGGATGATTTTGGATAGCCATGAAAGTAAGCCAGATCCAGTTAATGCTATAGAAAAGGTATTGATAGATAGTAAGCATAACTTTTCTGTGGTGGTTAGACTTTGGAATAGCTTGAAGGAAAATGGTTTTGAAGTTAGAGGAGATGCTGCTTTAGTTGATGAGTTTCCTGATTTGATTTTAACGGAGGATAGAGATTGGAGTCAGGCTTATTTGAGTAAAATAGTTGCTTTTAAAGTTGTTGATTCTATAGATTCAGGAATTAGCTGGATTAATAATTATAGTAGTGGTCATGCTGACTGTTTAGTAGCGGAATCTTATCAGGAAAGTCGTCAGTTTGCTTTGGGTGTTAATAGTGCTTGTATTTTTATTAATAAATCTCCGAAATTTTCACGTTATCAAAATCAAAAGGATGGTATTTTTTTGGGAATGTCTAATCAAAAATCTTTTGCTCAAGGTTTGATTGGGTTAGAAGCTTTTACTAGGATTAAATATATTTTTCAAGGGAATTAGAGTTGAGGTGGGAAGGAAGAAGTTAAGAAGTAACAAGATGGAATAAGTAAGGAAGAGGCTTAAATTTCCTGTAGAGATTAACGCTCTTGTTTACACGCTCTAATACTAACGGACATGATATGAGTTAGATCAAGTGGTCAAGACAGATATAGCCTGCCTCTATTTTGATTGATGAAATTTTCAAATCAAACGTCTTAGTTTACGCGATGTGCAACTTTTTTGTAAAGTTGGTGAAACTTGAATCTATTCAAGCTTAAGTTGGGACTAAATTTCATGGAATTTGAGTTACCCAGGATGCTAAATTAGTTAAGTGTAATCTTCAATACATTTTGTTCGAGGTTTTATTCAACCCTAGACATTAAGAAAATCCCACGATTAACTTTTAAACTGAAAAAGATTAAAGAATTAAGGTAGTGGGACAAATGTTTTCTATATAAGAGTTGCTCATAGCTGTTTATTGTTGTATAGATGATTTACTCCCAACAGATTCAAACAGAGTCTCCACCCAGAACAAGAGGATTTGCACCCTGATTAACTGATGCTGAAGTAATGAGGGTGCAAATTGTTGGTGAATTTCCAGGTATAGATATAGATACAGACAAAGGGATTTGGGAATATTTTCAACCCCATTGGTTGTCTCTCTGCACCTCACATAAAAAGTCGAACTACTAATCTGCGTATCTGCAGCAAATCTATGGATGTATAAACAAGAATTACAAAAATTTTTAGCATGGAAATTAGGCGCTTTTTCTGATTAAATTCACCTAGTAGATGGCATTCCTATACCACCATGCTGTATCAGTCGTGCACCTAGATGTTAAAGTTTTTCAGGAGAAGCAGATTATGGTTCCAGATGCTGCAAAAAAAAGTTATTTTTATGGCTAGTAAGGTGATTTAATGATTAATAGTTGGGGAGTAATTACCAATTTTACGGCTACTTCAGCTAATGGTTCACACAGAGAAGTTTTATGGGAAATAAGTTCGGGAGTCCATGGTTTATTAATTGGGGATAAAGGTTATTTAAGTCAATATTTAACTGAGGAATTAAGTAATTTTGGCATTGATTTACAAACACCATTGCCGCAGAATATGAAAGATGAACGCCCCCAATCTTGGGTAAAATTAATGGTGAAAACACGACGATTAATCGAAACAGTAATTGGAAAACTTCAAGAAATATTTAACATGGAAAAAGTTTGGGGGTAGAGATACTTGGCATTTGACAAGTCGTTTCTAGCGGAAAATATTAGCTCACACTATGGGTGCTTGGTTAAATCGTCATAGTCATGACCCTTTACGCTTCGATGAACTTATCAATCCATAAGTTGCACATCGCGTTAGTTTTTAAATAAGATGATGAAGACAGATATAGCCTACCTCTATTTTGATTGATGAAATTTTCAACTCAAACGTCTTAGTTTTTACAGCGCAAGGAAGAAGAAAGCTGGTTGTGCGTAAGTCCTGATACTTTTTTATTCTGAATATTGCGCGAATACTTCAGCCTTTGTCAAGTTCTTCGTTTTGTTTGCCAAAGAATAAAAGGATGGTTTTTCATCAATAAAAATCTGCTGCTCAAAGGTTAAGTTACTGTCGTTATCTAGCAAACCAACTGGAATCATATGGTATTTTTTCTGTTTCAGTCGATAAAATAGATGAGTGCCACATTGGCTGCAAAAGCCACGTTCAGCCCATTCAGAAGAGTTGAATACAGATATACTGTCACTGCCTTCAAAGGGAACTCGATCGCCACATTTAATTGCCAAGAGAGGCCTACCTGTCCATTTTCTGCACATACTACAGTGGCAAGCGTTTACACTGTTGCTCACTTTTTTAACAAAAATGCTTACTGCATCACAAAGACAACTTTCTTGTTTTTCGTTCTCGTCTGACCAAGAAAATGGGTTTCAAGCCTCGCCCTTATAGGGCGAATGTGTGTGTTACAATGAAATTGGTATTGAAAACACCCACCCGCCTTGTTAGCCATTATTATTAAGCCCAAGCTAATAATTGAATGTCCCTTAAGTAGTCCGGGAAAAGCTGAGAGTCAATGATTTGGTCAAACTTGAAGCACCATCTAAAAATTAGGTTTTTAGGTAATCGCCGCTTGGCACTCGGAGATTTAAAACGGACGTGGAGGAAGGCATCAGACTATTGCTAGCATCATTCTGCACCCGATGAAACGTCAACCCCATTCAGCGACCACAGTTCTGCTGTGGCGTGGTGAGGAATCCCCGTCTTTGTAAGACGGGGAGGATGTCAAATAATTTATCTTCTGATATTACTAAATGTACATTTGAATTTTTG
Organism: Okeania sp. SIO2F4; assembly: GCF_010672385.1. Taxonomy (GTDB): domain Bacteria; phylum Cyanobacteriota; class Cyanobacteriia; order Cyanobacteriales; family Microcoleaceae; genus Trichodesmium. The sequence continues at coordinate 1,224 of NZ_JAAHGT010000199.1, read as the reverse complement.
TCAAACCCAAGAGTCGCTAGATATAATATCAAAATGGTAGTTAGATATCGGTGTGAAAAACAATGTAGGAAGGTTATATAAAACCTGCTTTACAAAACTAATATTATAAAACGTCACAATTAGTGACATTTTAATTTTTATTTCCTGCTTCTACCAGAACTGTCGGCAGCACTCTGTCCACAAGCATTCACGGTCAAGCCTACCGCATCTCTCTTGCCTTGTACTAGCATATAGTATACTTAAAAACTTACCGAATAATTAAGTTTTAAAGCTTCTCCTTTTAAGGAGAAAAAAGAAAAAAAAATCATTTTGGTCAATCCTATCCGTTTTAAGGAGAGGTAATTATTAATTATTATGGCTCTCCTAGACTAGTTATAGCTTCTTAGTAGTTGAAACAGCTCTAAACTCTTAAATAGCACAGAATTCAACCAAATAAAAATCCCTTTTGATTAGAATTGCTTTTTTCTATTCATATAACTATTGCTATGCAAGGATTATAGAGTTCCTAAGTGTAGTAATTTATCATAGCTACCCTGGAAGAGCCATTATTAATTGTTAATTATTGAATATATCCTTATTCTTTGATTAAGTCAATGCACTTTGTCCTCGCTACGAAAATTTGAGAAAAATGCTGATGTAATTTCTGGAGATGTCTGCTACCTATTACCAAAATAATAGGGTTAACAAGATTTTGCTCTGGGAAACTACTGGACTAACACAACTAAAATGGTGCCCTGCGACGGATTCCTAAATAGCTTTCACAACTTAAATTTTAGCGGTAAATACGCACTCTAATAGCGTGTCTAGCTTAAAATAGGGCAATAGAAAAATGGCAAAATAAAGCTAAATATTGGTTTTTCTTGAACATCCTAAAGCAACATTTCAGGCTTGACACGCTACTACAATAATTAATTATTAGCTCAAAACTATTTTGTTGCTAATTTCACATCAGTCGCTAAACCAAAAGCTTGCAATAATTGAATCATTATCCAAGTTGTATCAATTTCCCACCATTGCAAACCATGACGTGCTGAATATTGAAAGGCATGATGGTTATTATGCCAACCTTCACCATAAGTTAATACAGCTACCCACCAACAGTTAGTCGAAGAATCACCAGAATCATAGGTACGATAACCAAACTTATGAGTGGCACTATTAACTAGCCAAGTACAGTGAAAAACAACAACTATCCTAAAAAAAACACCCCAAACTACAAAAGAC
>NZ_JAAHGT010000198.1 GCF_010672385.1 Okeania sp. SIO2F4 | reverse complement strand
AAGTCGCCAACACATCGCTGATACTTCCCTTAACAGTCAGCTCTCCTACCTAACTTCTTCTGTTCAAAATTAACTTTATTTATGACCAGGTACTTATTGACATCCTCCCGACACTGCTCTACGAGACAGCGCGGGATTCCCTAGCATTGCTGATAGGGACTTTCACCACAATAGTTTGATTTTCTCTAATCAGGTGAGTGGTTAACTTATGGGTATAGTCAAGTCTTGAGTCTTTAATTGTGGCGTTTATCCTGGCTACTTTCACCCTGGCTTTCTGATAGTTATTGGACCTCTTAGTTTTTCTTGTCAGAGACTTTAGCAGCTCACCTGAGTTTTTTGTGTAACTTCTGAAGATTCTTAGGGTTAGCTACTTTTTCTCCATCACTGGTAGTTAAAAGACTGGTAATTCCTAAATCAATATCTACTTGTTTGTTAACTGGCTTGAGAGTCAAATCTCTAGGATCATTAGACCTCTCCAGAAAATAAACTTGCTCTTTATCCAAGACAAGTTATAGTTGTAAAATTCAGTGAAAAAATCATTTTTCGTATCTTTTTTGTCAAAATACATTCCCTGTTCCCAGTTAAGTGTTCCCTGTTCCCTACTAGATGCAAAAAGTCTATATCTTTTTCACGCCTATGTCTATTAATTCTCAAAGATACAGACCATCTACTGTCAGAGTAAAACTTGACTGTAATCGTACTTGGTATACAATTTTGTGGCAGTTGCCTACTCCATTTAATAGGTAATGGTTCACAACATTTAGCTAGATAGACTTGACCATTTTTCCATTTGAAAGCAGACGAGCGTGAATTCAGCACTACCACCCCATACGCTTTTTCTTGAAATTAGGATATTTGGCACCCCCGCTCAAAAAGTTAGTAAAAGCAGTCTGTAAATGCCTCAAACTTTGCTGCAATGGTACACTGCTAACTTCACTCAGAAAATCTAAATTTTCCTGTTTTTTCCAGGAAGTCTGCATAGCTGAAGTTTGCGTAGCTTACTAGTTGCTTTTGCTCCTACCAAGCTTGAGTTCTAGCTGAAGCGCGCTTTGTTGTATATCAGTCGTACACAACCCAAAGTCCTGAGCAGCAAATTTTCATGCTCAGAAGTAGGGTAAAACCTAAATTTGTAGGCTTTTTCAACCATCTATTACATTGCTTGTTCAAGACTTAAATTTTAGCATATATTGTGTAAAACCAATCAATAGAGCGGTTTTCCCATACGACAATCCCTTGACCGAGAGCGCAGGTCTTCAACCAAGATTTAGATAAATGCTGGAATTTAATTGCTTTGACAAATGCTATAAAATATGATAATTGCTTTTTTTTAAATAGTGTTAGTAGAAAGAATTAAATAGGGACGCTATGATTAAAATAAGAAGTTAAGTTTTGTAAAGAAGAACATTGACTGCTATTTCACCCAAAAACCTGATAACACATCCCAAAGGATGGTATTCCTTAACTCCTTTATGGCAAGGAGGAGAAGAAGTTGTTCGTCAAGGTTTACCCCACTCCAAACTTTCGCCCCCATGGCAAATATTACTTCTGGGAGATGGCTCCCCAACTCGTCACTTGCAACTATTGACAACTGAACCAACAGAAGTAGATGTAATTGATATGTCCCCTATTGGCATGAATCTTGATAATGCTCCTGATTTAATTAATGCTGTACCTGGCCCCAGACTAAGGAGACAGGTATGGCTAAAAACATCTTCCGGGCAAAGATTAGCTTATGCTACATCTTGGTGGGAAGCAAGTCATGTAGATGAGTATTTGCAAAATCGGTCTTTGCCAATTTGGGCTAGTTTAGCTCGTTTGCGGACAGAATTGTATCGAGATGTCCAAGGAATTTATTATGGTCATTCTAGGGAATTAGAGTTAGCTTTTAGTGAGTCAGGACCATTTTGGGGACGACATTATTTATTTTGGCATCATGGGCAACCGCTGACATTAATTTATGAGGTGTTTTCGCCTTATCTCAAAAAATATTTGGGACAAACAAACGTTACGGATGGGTATTCTCCAAAGTAATAGTTGTTATACCATTTCACTTTCAAATATGTCACAAATAGTGTCATACCTATTATACCTTTAAGCATTTCCGTGCCTGAATGCTCCGCAAATAGCTAGTCTCCTGGGTCTTCAATAATTAATAATTAATAATTAATAATTAATAATTAATAATTACCTCTTCTTATAACATTGAGGATTGGCGCTCAAGGAATTTTTTTCTTTTTTCTCCATGAATGGAGAGGCTTTATACCTCAAGAGTTCGGTAACTGTCTTATCAGCTAGTCTCCTGACGGAGAAACTGCTTTATCAGCTCAAGTCAAAACTTTGTAGGTAAAGGATTTTAATTTTATGTCCTCAAACTTTTTTGTACTGCTATATCTGAAATAATAGTTAATATTAAGAAATTACAAAAAGTATAAAACTGTAAAAATTGTATGAAAGAATTTAGCAACGCATTGAGTAGAGAGCTTAAATTTAAAGTTGATAAGTTACAGAAAAATCGATAAAAAATATGAGTAATGAAGTAGATAAATAAAAATCAAATCCAGGTAGAGAAAAATGTCAATAGTTTAGTTAAGTAAGGAAAGGAGGTAAACAAGGACGATATAGCAGTCGAAGCAAAGAGGGCTGACATTACTAAATGCTATTTACGGACCATGAACGCACCGAAAACTCACGAGCGAGATTACTTCTGACTTCTGACTTGCGCTATACTATTTCTCATGGGGTGAAGTAATACCATTTCTCTGTAACAATGCACTTAATAATTTTTACCCAGACATGAATTTTACTGACGGCTATTATTTTTTATGAAGTTCAACTTGATGGAGAAATGGTATTAGGCGTTTTGCTGGGCGACATGAAACCTGTAGCGGTTCGTAGCACTATCGCCATCCCTGACACTTCATCTAAAATCTAAAAACTAGAGCGCAATAGTTGAATTAATTATTAATTAAAATCAAGTTAGGCGTTTCGCTGGGCGACATGAAACCTGTAGCGGTTCGTAGCACTATCGCCATCCCTGACACTTCATCTAAAATCTAAAAACTAAAGCGCAATAGTTGAATTAATTATCAATAAAAATTATGTAATGCCATTTGTCTGTAACAATGCACTTAATAATTCTTACCCAGAACTGAACTTTTCTGACGGCTGTAATCTTTTATTAAGTGCAACTTCATGGAGAAATGGTATAAGAAAAGAAGTTTCTGATAATCTTGACAATAAGAGCTTAATGTATTTCCTGAAAATTTTTGGTCAAGATGAGCGTGATGTTGATGATGAATCTGAGTTATGAGGTTGGCTGATGGATGATTTATTTAAAATAGAAAACAAGGATGATTATCAAAAAATAATTGATAAGATGAGCAAGTAAATATTACTTTTGATTTAAAAACCTACATCATAATATGGAAAAAGGTGTGATTTTTTTGAGAAAAAAATTTTGATTATTGGTAATGAATTATCAAGATATTATCCTTTGATTTTATATTAATTTGTGTGCCTTGTTCAAAGGAAAACTCTTATTACTTCTGTACGTCGCCAATCCGACGGCTCCCCTATCGCGCCTTCTGAGTACTGATAAGCTAATACGCATTTAAAATGCGTATTAGCTTATGTCCGGTTAAATAATTATAAATAATTAGGGATAGGAAATAGAGAAAACAAGGGAGACTGAGAGAAGAAGATGTTTCCAGGACAATTAGTTAAATAGACAGAGACGTGAAAAAAATATAGATTTTTCGCTGGAGTAGTCCCAGAAGGTACTCATGCAAGAACCACTCTTGCAAGATATTTTTCGTACAAAAGTACGAAAAATGATTTAATGGCTGACTTTTACAACTCTATTGCTGTCAATTGAAGTTAAATAAAAAGCTTGTTTATTTTCACGCCCATGTTTATTAATTAACCAGACATGATATAATCTAAACTTGAACTGGATTTTCCAGTATTAATTTTGAATGCTTCAGTGTTTCTGGTAAAGGAATAGGATAGTCGCCAGTAAAACAGGCAGAACAAAACGTCTTGGGGTCTTCATCCGTTGATTTCAACATCCCTTCCCAACTCAAATATGCTAGAGAGTCAACACCTATTTGTGCAGCAATTTCTGCCACTGATTTTATTGCTCCTATTAATTGTTTCTGGTTATCTGTGTCAATTCCATAAAAACAGGGATGAGTCACTGGTGGGGAAGAAATTCTCATGTGAACCTCTGTTGCACCACCATCTCGTAAAGCTTTCACAATTTTCTTACTCGTATTACCCCGGACAATAGAATCATCAACCATAATTACTCTTTTCCCTTCCAAAACATCTTTGAGAGGGTTAAGTTTCATCCGAATACCTGATTCCCTCATGTGCTGAGTGGGTTGAATAAAGGTACGACCAACATAACGATTTTTAATTAATCCTTCCGCATAAGGAATACGTGATTCTTGGGAAAAACCGATCGCTGCTGGAATTCCCGAGTCAGGAACACCTATTACCATATCTGCGTCTACAAAAGATTCTTTTGCTAACTGGCGTCCAATTTTGAGTCTATAACTATATAAACTACTCCCTTCCATAATACTATCGGGGCGGGCAAAATAAATCATTTCAAAAATACATAGCTTCCTCTGGGGTTTTTGATTCCAGTGGAAAGAAGCCATACCTTCTTCTGTAATCCAAACTAACTCTCCAGGTTCCACATCCCGCAGATATTCCGCACCAATAATATCTAAAGCACAAGTTTCCGAGGCCAGGACATATCTTTTCGGGTTAATATCTTCTAAAGTACCAATCACAAGAGGTCGTACACCATGAGGGTCGCGGACACCCATTAAACCTTCTGGAGTAGCAATAGTTAAACTGAAAGCACCCTGACATAAATGAAAAGCACTAATAGCAGCTTCTAGCCAACTTTTACCAATTTTAACTTCTGTGGCGATCGCTAATGCAATCATTTCTGAATCTGTACTGCTGTTAAAATCACAACTACGCTTGATTAGTTCTTCTCTTAATTCTGTCGTATTAACAAGATTACCATTATGAGCTAAAGCCAATGGTCCTAAGCGAGTGTCAACAACAGTAGGTTGAGCATTGATAATACGACTAGAACCAGTAGTAGAATAACGAGTATGACCAATCCCTATATTACCAGGCAACTGTTGTAAGATTGACTCATTAAAGACCTGAGATACTAACCCCATTCCTTTGTGTATATATAGCTTATCACCTTGAAAAGTAGCTATTCCGGCTGATTCTTGACCTCGATGCTGTAGAGCATATAAGCCAAAATAAGTAAGTTTAGTTACATCTTCTTCTGGGGCATAAATCCCGAAAACACCACAAGCTTCTTCTGGCTTATCTATTTCGGGGTAATTTTCTGAATATTGCTCTGTATCTGGGGAGTAGTTATCAGTCATAGTTAAATTTTAACTCCTAATCAGGATTTTTAGTTTTTTATAACTCTTTTCAAGGTGAAAAATTATCTGGTCTTAGAGATAGGTGAGGAAAACCTTAACCTTTATTTAACTATAGTAACTGATGTTATGAAGTATTGTAAACTAAAATTTAAAATTGAGCTGACAAGGGCGATCGGCAATTTAAATTACTGAAAAATTGGGTTTAAAGCCTTGCCCTTAAGCGGGCGACTTTCGATGTTATGATGAGATTGGTTTCAACATCGGCCTTGGCATCAATATACATGGGTAATCCTAAACGATAAATATTATCTTGGCCTTGTCGATCTAAAACTTTTTGTGCCTTTTGCCAAAACTGCCAAAAATCATCCTATTTTTCCGGTATTTCCTCTCCTAAACCAGCCTGACGAATTAAATTAAGCCAGTAGTGAATATGGATACTCTGCTGCATTATTGCCACAGCATAATTAGAAGATTTAGACTTAACATTTTTGTAAAAATAAACAGACTTTAGAGTAGTATCACTATATAATTTTTTTACGGGTTCAATTATATCTTAAATATCTACTAATTTATCCTGCCATGCCCATTGGGGAATTAAAGTAAATTCTGCTCTTTCAGAAAAGAGAATATCAGGTGTTTTACCTACCTCCAAAGCATCAATAGCTGGCTCGAAAATTATCCTCACTAACAAATAAAAATTAAACTTTATTGCTAGTTTTTTGTTGCCCGTCAGTCATAACTTTTTGTAGAGTTTCATCTTCTTCTGGGTAGTATCCCCGATTCCACCAAATTGTTAAAACTGTTTCTAAGGGAGGTTCTTGTATAGAAAATTGAGGCTGATTTACACTACAAGTAACTAATATTAAACTGAGTATAAATAGCAAAATTAAGTCAAATAATTTACGTCTCATAATTATGCTCTTGATCTAAGTTTATTTAGATAAGTTTCGTAGGCTTGAAAAATTTTAAGCAATCAAAATTTTTGGTCGATTCAGTCATATTTATCTATGCTATTAGTCTGTATATTTTTATCCAATTTGGTGATCAAAAGGTACTTTTTTCAAATCATCTCTAATCCTGTTACACCACGCATGAAAAAAGAATTGTACAAAAAGGTGCCAAAAGCGATCGGATCTACTTAAAAAGAGCTTCTCCAATTGATTTGAGAAAGCTATATCTATCATTTTCCCTTTTTTTTATTCGATATTTATTCCAACTTTGGTCTTCCAACTTCGGTCTGACCTACGGACGTTGTATGCAACATCCCTATCATTTGTAACAAACATTGATTGTGCTTGGTATTATAAGTATTCAACCAAACATAATATTAATCAGTTGAAGTTTTAATAATGTGAGAATCTTGTTCATCCACGGGAGTAGGATACTTACAACGGCAGTAGGATATTCCCACTAACTCAGAATTGAACCTTGACTCTTTCTTATTTACCGAAAAATTAAGGTATCAAGCCTCTCTTTTCAAGGAGAAAAAAATTTCCTTTTAACCAATCCTCTTCTTAAAAAGAAGAAGTAATTATTAATTGTTAATTATTAATTATTAATTATTGAATGGTTTACCATTGAGAAAATATGTCTTGTATTTTAGCAATTGCTTCATCAGTAGCATCTTCTGTTGATAATCCATCAACAATTACCCTTTCAATTGCTTTGCCCCAAACATTTTCTGATAATACTTGAGAGTAAGCAGGATTAACTACATAATTAAACGGTCGAGTTGCACCTTCTTGATATTGTTTAACTGCCAGAGAAATATGAGGCTCAGTTTTGTCTTGCCAAAATTCATCTGATAATAATTGTGGCATTACTGGGAAATATCTTCCTGCTGAAAGTTTCAGATATTTGCCGATGTTTTCTGGGCGAATAAAAAAGGATAAAAAATTCTTAGCTTGCTGCAAATTAGAGGATGATTTAAAAGTAAGTATTTGTTTAACAGATACTAGGTATTTTGGTGGTTCTCCATCCGGTTCATAAGGAAATTCAATTGTTTTAATTTGATTCTGATAAATTTCTGGATCTTGTCTTTGCGAAGCAGGAATTGATAAGGTAGGATTAATTACCATTAACAAATTCTGATTCAGAAAATTAACGTTATTATCTACTGCTGACCATTGAACCGAATCTGGGGGTATATATCCATCTTTATAAAGATTAGTAATCCAATTTAAGACTGTAATTATTCCTTGGCGGACTTCGGGTTTATCTACTAGTAGTTTTCCATTTTTATCTAATAAATTAACATCATAGACTTCTAACATTTGTTCAAATTCATAAAAGTTATCTTCAGAAGCAGCAGACATAGTTAAACCAATGCCATAAATTTCTGATTTATCTTTTTGACGAATTGTCTTTTGAGCATTTTGCCAAAATTTCCAAAACTTATCCCATTCATTAGGTATATCTGACTTTTTTAAATTAATTTTTTCGAGCAAATCTTGCCAATAATGAATATGTACAGTTTGTTGCTGAATTGGCACTGCATAATAACTGCGTTTTTTAGTTACATTATTATTTAGGTAAACAGATGCAAGAGCAGTTTGAGTGTAAAGAGATTTAACAGGTTCAATCACATCGGAAACATCTGCTAATTTGCCTTCCCATGCGAGGCGAGGACTTACAGCAAATTCTAATCCATAATTATAAACAATATCTGGAGGTTTTCCTGTTCTTACAGCCTTAAGAAGAGTTATTTTTAAACTTTCATCATCGTTGAAGAAAAGAAGTTTAGCTGGATAACCACTTTTTTTCTCCCAGTTAGCAACTATTTGTTTAATAGCTTCATCTTCTTCAGGATAAAAACCTTTTGTCCACCAAATTGTTAATGGAGTTGTTTCTGGTAAAGGTGTTTTTTGAGAGTCTAATTGAGCAGGTTGCTTGGTGCAGGTTACTATCAGTAAGCTGACTAGAAAAAATATAAATATCAAAAATTTTTTGTTCATTTTTTGGGGTGAATTATGAGACTTATTCGAGCAGTAGTCAACAGGGTATAGGGAACAAAATTAAGTAGTTGTACAAAATAAATTTCCTAGTTAAGAAAGCTATATCTACAAGAGGCAAAATGTCAGAGGAGTTAAATGAGATATTTTTGTAAGCATTCAGCTATTAGCGTTCAGCTCATCCTGCGGAATGCTACGCAAACATCTTTTTAATGAATGAAGTAAGACTTCGTTTAACTTATACTACATTTTCAATCATAGAATTGAAGCACAACAGCGACGAGTTTGAGTTTTCAACGCATACAATTAAAGCTAATCAAGCTGATAGCTAAAAGCTGACTGCTGAATGCTTACCGAATTATTAATTAATTATTAATAATTAATTAATTCGCGCCTTGAAGCCTCCCCTTGGATAGGGGAAAAAAGCGGTCGGAAAGCGAAGCATTCCGTAGGATGGGATGGCGAGGTCTCCTCGCTGGCCTCCAATCGACCAAGAGAGCGGTCGTTTGCGGAGCAGTCCGTTAGGATGGGATGGCGAGGTTTCCCGCTCTTGACAGAGCCGCTGCCTCTTGCAGAGGAGCTGCGAAGTACGCTTTTCATGTCGCGCAGCGAAACGCCATATCCAATCGACCAAGAGAAGAAATGATATTTCCCAATATTCAATCCTCTCGGTTTTAACCTTCTTGTAATTATCAAGTTCGCCATTATCAATTATCAATTAATGAAATATTTTTTTATTTGCTAGTCCCTAAAAAAGAGAGTGGGGGAGTCGGGAAAACTCTCAAATTTAATTTTTCTGTATTGCCAAACCAATATCTCCCCTACCTACTAGAAAAAGTTAATGTAGCAATCTTTTTTCAAATTGGTATAAGACATAAAGTATCAAACCTAAAATTTTGTACCTCATCATTATAAGAATTGCTATGTAGTAATTTTTCAATCAATAAATCACACAATTAAAACTACTGTAATTTTGACTTTTACCAGAATATATTAGTAAGCATTTCCTGCGGAATTCAGAGCTAACAGCCAGCCTCCTGCGGAGGAACTTTGTTAACAGCTTTTAGCTTGCCTCATGGGTAGTAACTGCGAACTTCAGCACTTATTATAATTACCGAACAATTCAGGTATAAAGCCTTCTATTTCAAGAGAAAAAGCGGTCGGAAAGCGGAGCATGACCTAGGATGGGATGGATGGGTTACCTAACCATATCCAATCTCCCCTTGAGAAGAAAAAAAATTCCTTGAGCGCCAATCCTATCTGCGATCGGAAGAGGTAATTATTAATTATTAATTATTAATTATTAATTGTTGAAGCTCGTCTTGTCTTGAAATCAGAAATTATTATTGATATATTTCAGATAATTTATAGCAGAAATAACTAGCTCTTCAGTTATATAAGTATTCTGCAACAGATCCTTACTTAATTCATCAAAAAACTGAGAGCTGATTGCTAATAGCTGAATGCTTAGATATATTATTTAATTTTTGACCATAAAATTATTTTTGTTAATACCCCTCCCACAAGTAATACTGGTGTTAACCAATCACCCCATTTTACATATAAAGTCTGGGTATTCCGCCGATAAATTGTGGTTGTATAAGTTTCATAAGTATTAATTCCTGATAGCCAAATTGTTCTACCGTGGGGGTCTACAATTCCAGAATAACCTGTATTTGTTGCTCGTACTGCCCATCTATCATTTTCTATTGCCCGCATTATATCTTGAGCATGGTGTTGAGCTGGCATTATAGAACTATAATGAGCGTTATTAGCGGCAGTTAAAATAAATTCTCCTCCTGCCAATGTTTGTCTTTGGAATACTTCGGAAAAGGCTGAGTCATAACAAATTCCAACTATAGCTTTGCCAAAGGGTGTATCAAATATTTGGTTTGTTTTTCCTGGTACTAAATGAGCATCTAAAGGTGAGAGTCTATCTATTAGTTTTCCTAACACTTCATTAAAGGGAATATATTCTCCTAAAGGTACTAATTTTATTTTGTCATAACGGCTGAAAATTTCTCCTGTCTTGTCAATAGTAAATAAGCTATTTGTCAGATTATTATCTTGTTTGCCATAACCTCCTACCCAAGCTACTACTTCTTTCTCTAAAATTGCTTGGTAAAAGGAAAGAAATCTACGATTATTTTGATTTGTCCATAAAAAAGGTAAAGCTGTTTCTGGAGTTAATACAGCATCAATATTTTCCTCTGCTAATTTTTTATATCCTTGAGTATAACCTTCCAAAGCACGATACCAACCTTGAGAGTTAAACTTAATTTCATTAGGAATATTCCCTTGAATAATTCCAACTTTTAAAGCTGCTTCTGGTTCTGGATTTAAAGGAGTATTATATAGACTAAACCCTATGATGTGGAAAAATATTAAAGTTATTATTGCCAGAAGGAAGAAGTGAGAAAGAAGAAGTGATACTAAATGCTGTTTATAGAGTATTATTTTGTGCAGATGGGGGGATGGGGAGATGGAGGGATGGGGAGATGGGGAGATGGTTAGAGAAGATGTTGAAAAAGTACCTTTTGATAACAGGATTTGATATGAGAAGAGAAACTTTACTAATAAGTTTAGTTGCTCTGGATTATTTTGTTTTTGCCAAAATTTAATTTGTTGAAAATTTCCTGGATTTTGCTGTGATTTTGCTTGAATAAAAGCTTCCCCAAATAAAGCATTTACTGTGACAATAGCTACTGTAATTGTAATCGGTCCGGATAATTGACCAAGGTGTAAAATTACTAAATTTTGGTTGCTCTGAGTAAAAGCTAGAGACGTCCACCAAAGATTTCCTAAACTCCAGATTTTCTCCAAACAACACCATAAAGTTATACCTAATAAAACTCTGGCAAATGAAGATATTTTATCCGAGAAAGATACAGGAGTTAAAATTCCAAATAAATACGCCCAAATAGCAACTAAACTTGCTCCCCAAACAGTAATAAAAATCCAACAAAATAGAGCGACCGCTAGACTAGCTAACCAAGGAATTTCTAACCAAGTCATCGGATGAATTCCGGTTATCCAAAACAAGGCTAAACCGTGATAACCTATCCCCCAAGTTAAACCTAATACAAATTTATCCAAGGATTTTTTCTGTTGAATTACTAATATCCAGAGAGGAGCTAAAGCTAACCATCCAAGAAACCATGCACCAATAGGTGCTGTGGTCATTCCCATTAAAATGCCACTAAAAAATGTTATAAATAAGTAGATCATTTCAGTTATCAATTATCAGTACCTCGTGTAATAGCTATCCATTACCCACAAGTCTTAGAAGTATTCCCGGATGAGGAGTGTGGGGAGATGGGGAGATGGGGAGATGGGGGGAGAAACAGAGCATTCATTATCAAAAAGCCTCCAATTAAATACATTTACTCTTGGGAAATATCCATTTTCTGGTAGACACATAACTTCTCTCTTTTCTCAAATTTTATGTTGAGAAAGATATGGGTAATCGATAGGTGCAATAGGGAGGCTTGAAATACTGAATTTTCTTTTTTTATTCCTTTTAAAGGGGAGGCTTTAAACCTAATTTTCTGGTAAAGATAAATAAAAATTAAAACGAATAATCCGAAAATGAATTCAGCATCCAGTGTTGAAAAAGTTTTTAGCACTTTGAATCTCTATCGCTATTTTACTTACGGATAATTAAACCAACTGATTGAATATCATTTTTGGAGATAATAACTCTTTTCTTAACTGTTCATATCAATATTGGTTTAAGACTAGACATCTCCAGAAATTACATGAAATCGAAAAAATTGTGCAAATACACAAATCTCGCCATTTCCCCATCCCCCCATCTCACTAATCTTTAAGTAGCAAACATTAACGTATTTCATATTTGATATTAATTATCAACC
>NZ_JAAHGT010000197.1:4948-12255 GCF_010672385.1 Okeania sp. SIO2F4 | reverse complement strand
TCGGTATTTCTTGCATATCATTTGGTTGTCTCTGTAAATTTTTATCCCTTGTACTTCCAAAAATCTCCATTTCATTAATATTAGGTATTGCTTCCCAAGGAGATTTTAAACTAGCCTCATCACCGTATTTTAGTTTTTTTACATCAAGCCTTAAAACCCAACTATCGGGGAATTTTGTAAAATATTGTTTGGTTACTTCTGCAATATCTGGATAGAGAAGTTCATCACAATTTACTGTTAAAATATATTTGCCTGAAGCATTCATTAGTCCAGTCATTCTTTGAATTATTTCTCCACGAAATGAGCTATTAATTTGCTGCATTCGGGAGTCACTAATTGGAAGTTTTTTCATTCCTGGAGGATGAACTAATATTAATTCTACATCTCCGTTAATTTTTAAAAAGCTCTCGGTCCAATATTGAGGAAGTCCTTCTCTTGTGGGCACTACAATTGATAATATTGGTTGGGTCATTTCAGTTATTACTTATTAGTTATTGGTTATCAGTACCTCTGGCTTCATCCGGAGGCTTGAGACCTTATTTGTTGGTTATACTTAGTGTATATGAATTAAAAGTTTTGATTGTATTTTAGCAAGTTTGTGGAGCGTGAGTCAATAATTTAATTTTTGAGTAGTGTTACTTAGATTTTTTATTGGCCAATAAACGGGATTTGATATAAATTTTTTTCAAAGTCTTTATTACCATTTTTCTAATGCTAAGTCAATTAATAAGTCTAGAGATTTATAGGGATAAAATTCTCTTGTAATTCCTATCCCTCTCTTTTGTTTTGACAATTCTCTACTAAGACTAATCAGCTTTGTATCTTCATGGGTAATAAGCTTTTTGTTTTCAGGCGCACTCGCAATTCTCTGAATAGTTTCAATATATTTTTTTGCTGTACTTTTTTTAACTGGCAACTTCAAGGGGAAATGATAACGATATCTTTTAATTTTGGCATTATTATACAAAATATTCTGTTCTATTCGGTCTTTTATTTCTTCAATTTCTGTAACCAATTTAAGACTTTCTTGAAGTCTTGTTATTAAGTTTTCAATATCCTTTTTACGGCGATTTATTTCTGCTCCTACTCCACTTGAAACATAACCTTCAATCAAAGCTTTATCTTGCCAATATATCCGAATTATAGCTCTGCAAATTATTGAATTTTTACCACCTTTATATGGTCTCTAGAGAAATAGTATTAGCTCACCTTTATCTAATAAAAATTCAGCATAAAATTTACTACTTTTACCACTACCATTTATATATTTAATGCTGCTAGTAGAGGGAAATTATTGCATTATAGTATCAAATTTAAGAATTTTATACCGAACTTCTAATATATCCTGCTGTTGACTAAACTCAAAATTACTCAAAAGTCTCAAAAATTCTTCAGGTGGGGTAGGTATATCTAAATCATTTTCTAGTTCTTGATAGGAAATAATTGCTTTTGAAATTTCCCCATTATCAATATCTTTCAAACAGAGATCAAACTTATCATCATCTTGAATAACAGAAAACTCTAAAAACTGAAAGTCAAGAGTATGATATTTTCTATCTGTAAATTATCCCGATGAAAACTAGGAGTAATTGCTACTAATCTTGCAGGTTGCTGATAATCAACTTTGTCACTAAAAGGTTTCTCATCTAACAAAGCATCATAATAACGAGTCAATTGTTGAACAATTCCCCTATCCTCAATATTTTTCAACTCCAAAACTACTAATTTTTTCTGACTATCAACAGCTAAAATATCGCACCTTTAACTATTCACAATATATTGTTTGTCTAAGACATTCAAACTCAGTAAAATTTCCAAATGTTCATATAGAAAATCCTCTAAAATTTCCTCACTGACAAATTCCCATCCTGAGCCAGTCTTTGTTAAAGATGCGTTACTCAACATAATTAACAATTAATAATTTTGATATCGGTGATAGCTGTTTGTCTACCATTCCGTAAGGAAATAATTAATAATTATCAATACCGGAACATTAATAATTAATAACGGACTATCTACCTAAACATGGGAGTGCTAAATCAATTAATAAGTATCGTAGGGGTTTGGTCTGTAAACCTAAGTAAAAATGGGATTTATATGACCAAATCCCTACAGTTTTTTTTCACAAATAATTGGCGATCGCTATATTTTTTTTTAAATTCTTTCTAACCATTTTTGGAGTGCTAAATTAACTAATGAATCTAGAGATTTATCATCAGTTTTAATAGCTTTACTTATGACTACTCTACTAAATCCATCTGGTATTCCGGCTCTATTTCTATTCTTAGGCACAGAATAATTTCTTACACCAATTCCTTTGGGACAAGGAGCTACAAGACGCAATTTATCTTTCCAATCTGTATATACTAATGTTCTTACTATTCTTTTGGTATCTTGTAAAGGCAGCCATAGAAACAATATTAATTCACCCTTAGTATTCGAGCAAAATTCAGCAGAAAATTTACTGGTTTTCTTATTACCATTACCGTATCTCCTAATACTCCCTTCATAATAAAATTCTCGCATCCTACTATCAAACCCCAAAATTTTCTGTCGAATCCTAAAAATCTCTTCTTGCTGTTGAGCATCTAAATTATTTACTACTTTCAAAAGTGCTTTAGGTGGAGCTGGTATATCTAAATCATTTTCTAGTTCTTGATAGGGAAGAATTGCCTTTGAAATTTTCCCATTATCAACATCTTTCAAACAAAGATAAAACTTATCCTCATCTTGAATAATAGAAAACTCTAAAAACTGAAAATCAAGAGTATGATATTTTCTATCTGTAAAATTATCCCGATGAAAACTAGGAGTAATTGCTACTAATCTTACAGGTTGCTGATAATCAACTTTGTCACTAAAAGGTTTCTCATCTAACAAAGCATCATAATAACGAGTCAACTGTTGAACAATTCCCCTATCTTCAACATTTTTCAACTCCAAAACAACTAATTTTTTCTGACTATCAATAGCTAAAATATCGCACCTTTGACTATTCACAATATATTGTCTGTCTAAGACATTCAAACCCAGTAAAATTTCCAAATGTTCATAAATAAAATCCTCTAAAATTTCCTCACTGGCAAATTCCCATCCGGAACCAGTCTTTTTTAAAGATGCGTTACTCAACATATAGCCATAAGAAATGATTTGTGAAAAAAAACTGTAGGGGTTTGGTCTCCAAACCCAAGCAAAAATGTTACAACCTATTTATGGTTGCTATATAATTCAATTTAAAATTTAGAGATAATTTTAGATTCATTTGGTTAACACCAGCAGTGATATTAATCACGGAAAAAATTAAATTATGCCATTTTAATAAAGTTGTGGTAAACCTGAATTCATAAGCCCCCCTTTCAAAGGGGGGTTGGGGGGATTAAACTCTTCCATATCTTTAACAAATTGGTATTACTAATCCTTTTATTATTTTCTTGAAAAAATACCCTTAGTTTTAGGCTGAAATAATTGAGTTTCGTAATTCAACCCAACCTAAATTTAAGTTCAATGCAACTTCTCACTTTAATATTAGTTCTGGTATCGCTTATTCCACTGCAAATTCAGTAAATTGACGTAAATAGGGAGCTTTAAAAGCTAAAATAATATCTTTTTTAAGAACTCCAGCAGCTACTAATTCATTTGCTATTCGTATTTCAGTTCTATCCCTCTGGAGCCAAATTTTACCCTCTTTTATATCAACATGAATAACACAGCCATAAACTCGTTTTTGATCTTTCCATCCTAAATTAATTACTTGATAATGCTCCCGTTTTGTGTCAAAAATTAATTGTACTTCTGTGTCTTTATCTAAGTCATTACCTGAGTGTTTAGTCAAAATAGTTTGAACTAATTCTTGATAATTTATTCTTTCCATAAAACTATTTCCTCTTTCATCACTTCAAAAATTACTAATTTTAGTTGATGTTCAGCAATTAATTCTTGAATAAATTGATTGCTGAAAAAATCACTGTAAATATCTTGGCTAATTGCTAAATATAAAACTCTCTCTGGTTGTTTTTTTCTAAGAGCAGAACGATAACTAAGAAATTGACCTAAAGCTCCATATTCAGCAATTAACAATTAATAATTAATAATTACCTCTCCCTTTTAGGGAGAGGATTGACCAAGAAGGAAAACAATTTATTTCTCTTGGTCGATTGGATATGGCGAGGAAACCTCGCCATCCCATCCTAACGGAATGCTTCGCAAACGACCGCTTTTTCCCCTTGAAAGGGGAGGTTTTTAACCTGAATTATTTAATTATTAATTATTAATTATTAATTATTAATTATTATTTTGCCCAACGATTTTGACTTTGCTCTAAATGTTCCAATAATTCCTGTTTACTCAAAGAGGGTTTTTTACAAATCAAACCTTGACAGACTAACCCTACAGAATTTTCTGGTAAATCAGTTTCTCTTTTATAAATAGCAGTAGGGAAATACTGAGTAATTAAATTATAAATTTCTGCTTCAGAAGTTCTGACTAAAGTTTGATTTCTGTACCAGTCTAAAGCAACAAATAAACTCGGACAAGCTTGGGGAGATTTTTTCATTATGCTACTAAAAGCTGTTAAAGCTGACTCAGCTCGGTCGAGATAATGTAATTCTTCAGTTAGCAAAGATAGACGTACTAAGTTAGCAATTGCTATGCCATTTGCTGCGGGAGTTGCATTATCAATATAATTCCTTTCTCGTAATATTAATTCTCCACTAAAATCCGTAGGAGCATTGTAATAACCTGCTGCTTCTAGACTCCACAAAAACTCATCAAATTCATCTTGTAATTTTATTGCTGTTTCTAACCAAAAATTAGCATTTGATGAAGTTTCTAAACTAATCGAAGCCTGCTGTAAATCTAGTAATGCTTTAATAAACAAAGCATAGTCTTCAGACTGGGCAATTACTGTAGGTTTTCCCTCATAATTTAGCCGATGAAAACGTCCATCAAACCACTGATTTTTGATGATGAAATTAGCAGCATTAACGGCTAAGTCTAGATATTTGGAATTGTTAAATACTGTGGCTGCTCTTGCCAAACCAGAAATCATTAAACTATTCCAGGCAACAATCATTTTAGTATCTGTTACTGCGGGAATTCTGCCAGGCCAGTTATTATTTTTTGCCTCTTGATTATTCGTTGCTGGTGGAAAAGTTTCTAGATTAAAAGGTTGAACACCATAGCGCACTTCAAATAATTTAGCGAGGGAATTTTCTACAGTTTCACTTAACTCTCCTGCTTGCTTTCTCTGCAAGACAATTTTTCCTTCAAAGTTGCCATTAGATGTAATAAAAAATTGTTCTGATAGTTCAGATAATTCTTCCGAGGTTAACAAATTTTCTAATTCTTTATAACTCCAAACATAGAAAGCTCCTTCTTCTGGTTCGACCTCATCTGGAGTAGTAAAACTATCAGCATCTTGGGAGGCATAGAAAAATCCGGCAGGTGCTGTCATTTCTATTTTCAGCCAATTTACTGTTTCAATAATTCCCCGTTTAAAGACTGGTTCTTGATATCCGGCACTCCATAAATTAGCTAAATATTCAACAATTTGACCGTTATCGTAGAGCATTTTTTCAAAGTGAGGAACTGTCCAAGTAGCATCTACTGTGTAACGATGAAAACCCCCCGCTACATGATCGTAAATTCCGCCTAAAGCTAAATCTAATCCCCTTTGTAAACAAACTTCATTACCCTTATATTGAGATTTAAAATTAAACTTTGTTCCCTGTAAAGCTGCTTCAGCATAAGGCATCATTGGAAAACTTTGTTGGGAGTAGCGATCGCTAATTATTCCTGTACTAACTTCTAAACCTTTTTGTAATACTTCTTTGCTTAAATCTTCTGCTTCTGGTAATAAAACTGACTTTCTTAAACCCTCTAACATTTCCCCTTTTAAAGAATCAAGTTTATTTTTTTCCAGGTCATAAAAACTCCTAATTTTTTGCAAAACTTCTAAAAAACCTGGTCGTCCGTAACGAGGTTCAATAGGGAAATAAGTACCACCAACAAAAGGTATTAAATCATCAGGAGTTAAGAATATATTTAACGGCCAACCACCCTGTCCGGTCAACATTTGTAATGCCTGCATATAGATGCTATCTACATCAGGTCTTTCTTCTCTATCTACTTTAATTGGTAAAAATTTTTCATTCAAATATTGGGCGATTTTCTCATCAGAAAATGCTTCTCCTTCCATAACAGTACACCAGTGACAACTTGAATAACCAATTGATAGAAAAATCGGTTTATCTTGTCGTTTTGCAGTTTCTAAAGCTTCCTCACACCACGGCCACCAATCTACAGGATTTTCTGCGTGTTTGCGGAGATAAAGACTTTGGGATTTAGCTAAACGATTAGTCATATTAATGTTTCCCCTAATTACGGATCGTATTGTCAATTATCTGAGTGTTTTTAAGAATGGATAATCAACTTTTGTGAAGATTATAACGTATTTATAATTTTTTGGACTTGATTTAGATAAACTCTTATGATTTAATTCTAATGTTCACCGTTTATTTAATGATAAAAATGTTGTTGCTTGCCTTCTGTATGCTGGGTGTAAAACTAGATATTTTTGATAATTATCTATTTTTTATGAGAGGTAGTAGAAGATATTTTTGAGGCAAAAAAATCTTCTTTCACCAAGAGGAATTTATCTTGACCTTAACTCTCACAGATTCGGGAAAATCAAACATTTTTATTTTTTCCTTCTACCTGAGATCAGGAATGTTTTTCCCACCGGAGCTGTGGAATTGTTTTCTATTTTTCCACACAAAGAGTAGACCATAGATTTGGCTAACAAAAATCTTCTTTGATTCAGATAAATTCACCTTGATAACTGAAATGACCAGAACTCCCAAATCTTCGGAAAAATGAAATATTTTTACTGGTGAGTTGAGTAGAAATAAGGAGTGTTTTTCCCACCGGAGCTGTGGAATTGTTTGATCTTTTTCCGCAGAAGGAGTAGACTAGAGACTTTTCTCACAAAAATCTTCTTTTTCTCATCATAATTTACCTAGACATTAACTTCCAAATATTCCGAATCATGAAACATTTTTACTTTTTATTTCTCCTGGAGATAACTGCTGGTTTTCCCACCAAAGCTGTTTGATTTTTTTGTGTTTTTACTCAGAGGGAGTACACCAAAAATTTGACTTACAAAAATCTTCTTTGACTCAGAGAAATTTATCTTGACCTTAACTTTCACAGATTCGGAAAAATCAAACATTTTTATTTTTTCCTTGTACCTGAGGTAAGGACTGCTTTTCTACCGGAGCTGTGGAATTGTTTGATCTTTTTCCACACAA
>NZ_JAAHGT010000197.1:0-4925 GCF_010672385.1 Okeania sp. SIO2F4 | reverse complement strand
ACAAAAATCTTCTTTTTCTCATCATAATTTACCTAGACATTAACTTCCAAATATTCCGAATCATGAAACATTTTTATTTTTTACTTCTGCTGGAGATAACTGCTGGTTTTCCCACCAAAGCTATTGGATTTTTTTGTGTTTTTACTCAGAGGGAGTACACCAAAAATTTGACTGACAAAAATCTTCTTTGACTCAGAGAAATTTATCTTGACCTTAACTCTCGCAGATTCGGGAAAATCAAACATTTTTATTTTTTCCTTCTACCTGAGCTCAGGAATTTTTTTCCCACCGGAGCTGTGGAATTGTTTTCTATTTTTCCACACAAAGAGTAGACCATAGATTTGGCTAACAAAAATCTTCTTTGACTCAGAGAAATTCACCTTGATAACTGAAATGACCAGAACTCCCAAATCTTCGGAAAAATGAAATATTTTTACTGGTGAGTTGAGTAGAAATAAGGAGTGTTTTTCCCACCGGAGATGTGGAATTGTTTGATCTTTTTCCACACAAGGAGTACACCAGAGATTTGCCTGACAAAAATCTTCTTTGACTCAGATAAATTCACCTTGATAACTGAAATGACCTCAACTCCCAAATCTTCGGAAAAATGAAATATTTTTACTGGTGAGTTGAGTAGAAATAAGGAGTGTTTTTCCCACCGGAGCTGTGGAATTGTTTGATCTTTTTCCGCAGAAGGACTAGACTAGAGATTTGGCTGACAAAAATCTTCTTTGATTCAGAGAAATTCACCTTTATAACTGATAACTGATAACTGATAACTGATATGAATTATTCAAGAAGAGACTTCCATAAACTCACTATGCAATTTTCTTTAGGAATGGGAATTGCGCCAATATTGTCAAAATATCTGAATCTGAACTTATCAGAAAATTTACTAGAAAATAAAGTTAAAGAATTTTTTGCTTATCTCGACCCAGAAATTGATTTATTAATTCCGACATATTTGGGAAATGACCAAAGAAGATTTTATGGTCGTGGTACACCAGAAAATTTTCAAGTTATAGATAAATTTAAACTAGGAACAGGTGTAACTTATGTTGGTAAAACGAGAAAAGTATGGAGTGGAGCTGGATGGACAGGACAACCCACTATTACTAAAGATAGGGGAAAAACTTATTTAGTTATTGGCGGTTATGATTATCTTTTGCGCAAAATAGATGTCGCGAATAATCAGGAAGTTTGGCAATATAAATTTGATGATGTGATTAAAGGTTCGGGTACTATTTATATTGATGAAACTGCCAATGAAGAGAATCGCATCGTAATTTTACAAGGCAGCAGAACAGGTAGACCGAAAAAAGGAATTGCTCCTAGTTTTCGTGCTATTTCTTTTAGAACTGGCAAAGAAATTTGGCAACTTGATATTAGGAAAACCCGTAGTTATAGCCGAGATAATGATAGTTCTGCTTTGCTACTAGGAAACGGTTTAATTTTCAATGCCGGAGAAAATTCTATTGGTTATTTTCTTAATAGTTCTGCCAGTAAAGCTAAAATTAAATCTGGTCTTAAACAGCCAGAAATATTATCTGAACTGAAACTTTATCTAGATAGTGATGCGAGAAGACAAGGCGGAAATATTGTTTCTGAATCATCTCCTGCTAGACTTAATAATAAAAT
Organism: Okeania sp. SIO2F4; assembly: GCF_010672385.1. Classification (GTDB taxonomy): domain Bacteria; phylum Cyanobacteriota; class Cyanobacteriia; order Cyanobacteriales; family Microcoleaceae; genus Trichodesmium. The sequence continues at coordinate 3,287 of NZ_JAAHGT010000197.1, read as the reverse complement.
ATTTTTAGCAGCAGGTTCCGGGCATATTTACGGTATTGATATTGAGAGTAAAAAGATAGTTTGGGATTTTTATACAGGTTCAGATTTAGATGGTACAGTCGCTATTTCTAAATCAGGTAAATTATTCTGTGCCATTGAGAAACAATTTATTCCGGGAAATGGTGGAGTGGTAAAATTAAATCCTAATAAAATACCCCAGGAAAGTGTCGAATGGTTCCTGCCTACAGGTAATATTAAATTTAATAGTTGGTTAGGAGGAATTATTGGGTCAGTAGCATTAAATGATGAATATAATAATTATGGAGAATTCCCGGCTTTATTTGCTACTAACGCTATTGATGGATATCTATATATTGGTTCCCAAGATTTAACCACAGGAAATAAAGTTAAAGGACCTTTGAAAAAATTTAATTATGATACTCCTGTAATTGTTTTTAAGCAGAAAATCGGACCTTCTATTTCAACACCAATTTTTACTGATGGAAATAAATTGGTAACTGCTGGATACAATGGGGTTTATATGTTTAATTTAAATTGGGAATCTGCTCAATCTAATGCTCAGAATGCTTTGCCTAATAACAAGGGAGAATTTTTCCGTTTAATAGTAGAAGAAGCTGGCAAATTTGCTGGTAAAGTTTCTTTTGAATCTACTCCTATTGTTTGGGATGGAATTGTCAGAATTTGTGGTCGAGATGGTTGGTTATATAGTTTTGGTTGAAGCAGTTTGCCAGACGGGGATTTTTGGCACAGAGCTACGGATGATTAAGTTGAAATTCATCTCGTTTTTTTAATTAAAATTATGACAAATTTATTCACCTAAAACCTAATATCTACTTTTCTCAGTATCCATGGTTTTGTTAATTTAATTAAAATAAATAATTGAAATAATTATTATAATTTTAAAACCTCAAAGAATAACCTCTATAAAATTAGGGGTTAACAAAAATAATTACCAGATTAATAATTACCAAATAATTAAGGTTTAAAGCCTCTTCTTGGCTTTGCCAGGGGCAGTCACCCTACAAAGAGAAAAAAATTATTTTTTAGTTAATCCTATTTTTTTAAGGAGAGGTAATAATTAATTATTATACCTCTCCGGAAATTAAGATTTAAGAACCTTTTTAGAGTGACTTCAGGTGAATTATCGGAAATATCTATTGAACAAATGTGTAATACCAAGCGTGAAAAAAGAATGTTACGAATAATAAGTGTGATTAAAAGACACGTGCAGGAGATGTCTCTTTGATAAAAAAGATAATTTCCGACCTAAAAAATGGTATTGAAGCCATTCATTCTGACTCGGTCCTCCTTTACGTCGCCAATCCGACAGATCCCCTACCTGACTCCTAATAAATAGCCTAGTCATTTGTAGCAAACATTTATTAAATTGGTATAAATTCTCTCAATTTTATGCCTATTCACTTATTTCAATTTTAACTACCCGTGACATTTTGGCGATCGCTATAATAGATTACTTATGCTCTGTGTAGCCCAAGTTTATGAAATTGGTATGAAAAATTCTTTCTGTAGAATTTGTCTGGTAGATGCCATCCGGTAAGCTGATAGCTGATAACTGATGTCTAAATCCTGACTCCTTATCTAGCACACCCTGGGCGATAGTAGCGACTATGATGCCAACTATATTTTTGATTGGTACTTTTTTGAGTTTCTGAAGTAGGTTTTGCTGTTGAGTCAGATACTTTTTTGATTTCCTCCTTAAATAGAGGAGTTGATTTTCTGAGAATATCTCTTTGTACGGCAGCAAAAGCATGATGTACTACCAAAGCAATCTTTTTTTCATAATCTTTTTGGGCTTTTTTTATTTGAAACTGCAAACCTTCCTTACTAGAAGCATATAATGGTGGGAGACGATTTAGTGCATAAGTTTCCACATCAGCTCGCTTAATATATTTTGCCAACTTTTCAGGCAACAACGTCATTTTCCGATTTACTTCCTCTGCAACCATCTCTTCCATGATATTTAGATATTTCTTTTTAGAATTAGTCTGAATCATTTTAGTTCTCCTGTTTATTTTCAAATACTGAATATTTTTTTTGTGTTCATTAATTCTATGTGTAATAATCTCAGCTTTTTCTGGTTGTGGCAGTGACCTCTGAGTAAAATTACGGTGATTTTTGGGAAGCCCTCGAGTGAGTCAAAAAGTATTGATGGAGTGAGTTATTCAACTACAACAAAGTGAAGCAAATTAATGATTTGGGGTGATGAGAATCACAATCTACAGATGCTCATACCGTTTCACGGAAGTTAGAAGTTAAAATTCACAAGTCAAAAGTCATATTTGAATGGCTTAAAAGTTAAATTATATAGTAGAGTTGTCGCTAAATAAATTAAGACACAGCAGTAATACCTGATGTTTTTATCCATAAATAGCTAAAATAATCACATGACAATAGTTTGCCAGTTTTTTTAGTTATAAAGCGACAAGTCTAGTAATTTCAGCTTATAGCAGTTTTCATGCTTGATAGACCACAGTCGATCTGCACCGGGGGACATGATGGAAGATTTGTGTTCAGTCGCAACTGGAGGATCGAGAACTTTGACTCCTGACTCCTGACTCCTGACTCCTACAGCAGTTTTATGGTTTACTCAACTGAAAAGCGCTGTATTATTTCACATCATCGGTTGCCAAGTATTTGTGACATTTTTAAAGTAAATTGGTATTAGAGAAACATTTTATAGGATTTGCCCTTAAAGTTAACATATTAACACTCAATAATATATGAATATTAAGTAAAGATTTCACCTGTTTTATGAAGAGTTGATAAAGATACTAAATTGGTTCTATAGAACTCATATTTGCCACCTGAAATGCTTCCAAACCTACCACCTAAAACCTCAAACCTACTACCTTCTTAAAAGAAAATTGTCAAATGTTTTTCGATCCGGCATCGCAGGTTGAGCGCCTGATTTCGTAGCACATAAAGCACCAGCAGCAGCACCCCATTTTATGGCATCTTTTAATGACAAACCTGTATCTAATGCTGCTGCTAAACCACCATTAAAAGCATCACCCGCAGCAACAGTATCGATCGCTTCTACTGCAAAAGCAGGTTGAAAAAATGTTTCTTCTTCACTTGCACAAACAACACCTTTAGCTCCTATTTTCACCACAGCATTTTTCACACCACGCTGACATAATTCAATAGCTGCCTGAGTAGCAGTTTCTTGATTATTTACTGCAAACCCAACCAGTTGACTTGCTTCAATTTCATTAGGAGTAATAATATCAATCAAACTATAAAAATCATTGGGAAAATTTCCTGGA
>NZ_JAAHGT010000196.1 GCF_010672385.1 Okeania sp. SIO2F4 | reverse complement strand
AACGCAGACCCGGCGAACCTGTCTGGTCGTCGTGCGCGGCACGCGCGCCGATGGCTCCATCCAGATTCGCCGCGGCGACATCGTCTAGGCGCGCTATAACTTAAAACTTGCAGTCATCCATTCCGCCCCCGGATGTTTATCTATTATTTCTTTCAATATATTTAGAGCTGAATTACCTAACTTTTCATTGTCTGCTGTATAAAAATCTGACACTTTTGCCAAAATTTCTACCTGTTTAAATGCTTCCTCCTTTTCTTCGGCAGTCAACCAAACTTCTGCTTCTATTGCTATTGCTAATTCTGCTAAAGCATCTGCAAATTTCGGTTGAACTTCTCCTGAAATATTAGGTAGATAAACTGAATCTCTACTCCAAAAATTCACCGATGCAGAATTAAGAGATTTATTAATAGGATAAGATTTTTGAGCTTTGAGTTTTAAGTTTTGAATTTCCCAAAATCTTTGAGGAGTCAAAATCTCAGAAATAAAAGACATGATATATTCACTTTGCTGATGATAGATGGAAATTTTTTCCTCCTGACTAAGAGATTTTTCCCGATACTTTTCACTCAACTTACCCACATCTTCTTGATAAAATTTAGTTAACTGCTGATGAATTTTTCCCTTATTCGCTTCTGGAGGTACGCTAATTTTAATTACCACCATCCCATCCCCTTTATTTTCCATACTTTGAATTGTCAAAGTAACTTCTTCATTTTCTTTTTGCACCTGTTGAAAAGCAGACATAAAAGCTTTCCCATTAATGCCATTGCGGAAAATTAAATCCACAGTATGAAAATTTTCCGCAAATAATTTTGTAAAATCTCCCGGTGCAAAATTTCCACTACTAGGGCGACGCTCTCTATTATTTGTTTGTGGTTTTGCCGACTCTAATAAATAGATATATTCCGTCTCAATTTCATCCAAAATAGTCGTGTGATTAATATTCCAAGATTCTAAACAAACTCCTGTCATTTTTGCCTGGGTAAAATTAGTACCAATTGCCAAAACTTCTTTTAAATTTGCTCCATCCAAACAAGCTCCTTCCAGAGCAGCTTCGCTCAAATCAGCTATTGTTAAATTGCTCTGAGTTAGGTCGGCATTTCTGAGATTTGCACCTCGAAGATTCACACTTATATATTGTTTGTTTCTGCCATTTCCCGTCACTAACAATTCTCGAATTTTCGGGTCAATTAATATTGTGGTTCTGACTCTGGCAAAGGTTAAATATTCGGCTTGGCGCCAGAGAGTATGAGTCACATTAGCTAATCTAAAATCTGTGCTTTTTAGGCAGGCATTACTAAAGTTAGTCTCCCTAAGATTGGCATTTTTAAAACTCGTTCCTCCTATGGCTCCAATAGCAACAGCAAGTCGGCGAATAGTTAGATTATTTTCGTCTTCCGCCAAGATTTTTCTCGCAAGATGAACAGCTATTGAGATTAATAATATAGATATAGATATGGCTATTACATAAGTGCTAATTCCTAAAACAACTCCCTTTGCAGGTTCCGAGCTAAATAGAAATGTTCCATAGCGATCGTCTAGGTTTTTCACGACACTTCCAGTGATAATAATCGTGAAAATTATTGACCAAGTTATGACTGAATTTTTCTGGTGTTTTTCTAATTTTATTTCAGCTAAAACTACTGCCAGACTCAGGGTGGTAATTAATACTAATATTGCCCCGACAGAAATAATTAGACTGACAATTATACTAACAACTATATTTACAGAGTCAGCGTCGGTTAATAGGTTAGTCACCCCTTCAATAAGATTGCCACTTCTGAAAGCTTTTAACTGGTGCGAAAATTCAATAACTTCCGGCGATGGAGGTCGATCAATTCCCAAAAATTTAAACCCTTTTGAGAGATTTTTTTCACTCATGGCAAAAGCCGCTAATCCGGGAATGATAAACATCATTAGGGGAATGGCAGAAAATAAATATGCTAAAGCTTTTTTGATTCCTTGCCGAATTGTGACTAATAGTAAACCAATGTTTATCAGTTCTAGGAGTAAAAAAATAAATAAACCGATATGAATTGGAATAGGATTAGTGGTTTTAGGAACAATAAATTTGAGAGGAATATAAACCGCTGTAAATGTGGCAAATGCTGACGTTAAGGAAAGCAAAAAAATCAAAATAGAAAGTATGATTTTCCGAGATTTTGTTAATCCTGCTAAAGCATAGCTGAAGTTAGCACCTGTGAGATTAGCATTTGTGAAATTTGTACCTCTAATATCCGAGTAAGAAAAATCTTCATGGGAGAGGTCTTGATTTTTAAAAGAGCGACCTCGAAGATTTCTGCGACGATAATTTTCTAGATAATTTTCCATGATTTTTTTAATAAAAAGGAAGAGGGAAGAAGGAAGAAGAAAGAAGGAAGAGAAGGAAAACTTGTAGGGTGCGTTAGACGCCTTAAATTTAAGCTTTGAAAAATATTTAGGAATCCGTCGCAGGGCACCATTTTAGTTGTGTAATTCCACTACTAGCTAGTTCAATAATTAGTAATTAACAATTAATAATTAATAATTACCTCTTCTTATAAGAGTGTTGGTCTAGTAGGGTGCGTTAGACGACTTAAATTTAAGCTTTGAAAAATATTTAGGAATCCGTCGCAGGGCACCATTTTAGTTGTGTAATTCCACTACTAGCTAGTTCAATAATTAGTAATTAATAATTACCTCTTCTTATAAGAGTGTTGGTCTAGTAGGGTGCGTTAGACGACTTAAATTTAAGCTTTGAAAGATATTTAGGAATCCGTCGCAGGGCACCATTTTAGTTGTGTAATTCCACTACTAGCTAGTTCAATAATTAGTAATTAACAATTAATAATTACCTCTTCTTATCACAGTGTTGGTCTAGTAGGGTGCGTTAGACGACTTAAATTTAAGCTTTGAAAAATATTTAGGAATCCGTCGCAGGGCACCATTTTAGTTGTGTAATTCCACTACTAGCTAGGTAATTTCCCATAATTTTTTTTGGATAAATTCAGTTTTTTAAAATTTCCGTAAAGTCGGTAAAAATTTAGTAGGGGCGACCGTTTACCCCTACTATTCCAAATAAAATTGTTCAGTAATTCTTGCCTCTCCAAACGCTACAGCAACACTAAACTTTTCTCCTCTTTCAGCGTACAATTTGAACTGAATAAAATTATCCGCATCGCGAGATTCTACATCCATTAATTCTTCCCCATTTTCATCCATAACTATTAACTTAATTCCCGGTAGTAAATAAGTTTTTCCCCCCATCGGATAGACTCGAATTCTAATATTATCTTCCTCAGTTTCCCATAACCAACTCACAACTAAAGCAACCGACTCCTCAACAAGTCGCATTCCTAGATCGATCCTTTTACCCCGCGATAACTTGACTGAACGGGAAGAAATATTTTCATTACTACGATAACTAGAAGCACTTTCGAGTTGTTCAAAATTTAAAATTGACTCAACAGTTTGCCAAGCACTTTCAAATATTCCATCTAACCATTGCAGCAAATTTGTAGAAGTAGAAGTCTGGCGATCGCTTCCTAACCTTTCCTCATACAACATCCGCAATAAATTCTGATTTTCTAACAACGCTCCCCACTTTTCAAACTCCACTTGTAACCGAGGATAATAACCAGGCGATCGCCCTAACTCCCTGACTAAAGCAGTCGCTTCATCCCCAGATAAATTCTCTACTGCTTCCACCTCTGGTTTTGGGAGTGGGCAAATTTCCCGCGCTACCCACATCACGTTTAAATCTTCAGTCATAAATTCTTGTCCTAAATAATAGATGCGATCGAATTCGTCATAGTTTGCTTCATCTTTCAGGTTTTGATAACTGGTGTAACCCCAAATTCTGATCCGATATTTTTCTTGTTCCACCAGTGCTGCCAAATAATAGTCTCCCACCCAACTTGGTAAGTCTACCCACTCTTGAGGAACAGCAAATGTTTCTGTATCTATTTCTTCAGTTGGAATGAGAATAATTCGAGTTTCTCCTATAGTAATAGCACTACCATTTACGACTTCCCAAATTTGATTTAAAGTTTCTAAGTTAGGTGATATTTGTGGTGTTGTTTCCGGTGGTTCGTCTTCTGTTAAATATTTCATCATCATATTTAAACAGAGACGATTTAAAAAAGCATTCCATCGCGCTGCATCATTAGAATAGTTGGGTAATTCTTGCCAGAGTTGTTCAGATTCTTCTGGAGAAAATTCTAATATTAATTGGTCTGGAAATACTATTATTAATTCGTCTGTTGTTAGTGACATTTTTAGTTACTCCTGTTTTTTTATAGCTATTAGCCGTCCGCTATCAACTATCAGCTTTTTTGGTAAGCGTTCAGCTATTAGCAGTCAGTTATTAGCTTTTGTCAAGTAATAACTACTAAGGTTAGCTGATGACCTTTTTCTTTCCTGCAAAATATTGGTCATTTCAGTTATCAGTTATCAGTTATCGGTTATTAGTTATTAGTTATCAATTATCAGTTATCAGTTATCAGTTCCTCTGGCTGTTTGCGCAGCATGACCTAGGAAACCCAGAGGCTTGAAATACTGAATATTCTTTCTTTCATCCCCCTATCCAAGGGGAGGCTTGAGACCTTATTTTTTGGTCAAACATAACTTTTAATTCTCCTTGGAGACTAAAAGAATTTAACTTCTGACTTCTGACTTCTAACTTCTGACTTCCAGCCACAGGCTGTTAATTCCACATTGCATAAGGCGCATCTTTCAACCATTCTTCTACAAAGCTAACAATTCTTTTGTTTAGAGAATTCGATAAAGAAATATCCATTTTTTCTCTTACCCATTCCTGCAAAAATATCTCTAGGTTTTGCTTGACTATTTCAATTTCTTGAGTAATTCTTTGAGAAGAAACATTCAGCTTTTCTGCCACATTTTCCAGCTTTAATCCTTCACCATAATATAGTCGCAGCATCAGAATTTTTTCCTTGTGTTGTTCCAATAAATTTTCTTGTAATGCTCCCTCAAACTGCTGTTTAAAATAGTCTCTTAACCACTCCTTTAAAGCTTGATTTTGTTCTTTGATAATTCCTTCATTGGGAGTAATTTCTAAATTTGCTTTACTCCATGTTACCAAAGCTTCTAAAAGCTTTTTTTCACTCCGTTTGATTTTTCGAGATATTTGAAATTGCTGTAAACAAAATATTTCCTTCATTTCAGTTTGTGAGATACCCAAACCATAAAATAACTGTATTAGTTTCTGACATTCTGGCGGTAGTTTGGCAAACTCATACAAACAAATTGAGACTATTTGTTGTTTTTCTTCAGTCTCTATTTCTTTCTCTGGATGATTCACTGTAATAATTTCATGTTGGTTGTCTGCCATAATTTCATTGGAAATTATATCAATATTTTCAACAGTCTCTTCAACCATACAAATATAATTCCTTGCTACTCTGTAGCAAGTCATAAATTTTTCTTTAATTGCCTGAAAATTAGTTATTACTTCTAGGCGATCGCTTTCATTTGCTGAAAGTTTTTTGTTATATTCAGAACATCGAAAATTATAGTATTTTTTGATTTCTTCCCACTGTGCTTGATTTGGTTCTGGTAACCTTCCTTCAAATTTTTTAAGTTGGCTACTGCGATAAATTTCTTTGTAGGCGTTTACTACTAAAACATGGCTTTCAATTTCTTTTTTTTCTGTAATTCCTGACTTGGCTTTTAGAGCTTCTCTCAGTATCTTTTCACTCAAATATTTAAGTCCACACCAAGTTCCATATTTACAAAAATCTCTGCCTACATAAACTGTTTGTTTGACTTTACTTTTTATTTGCCGTTTCCCCCAAGTCATCGGATTACTATCTTTAAAATTATATGTTTTATAGATTTTAATCGGTTGAGATGCAACTTTCCTTGCCTCTTGAAAACAATCTAATCTACTATAGTTTAGTTGTCTTAGTTGTCTTAGTTGTTTATACAGTTCCTCAGCTAACCAAAAACAGGGTTCTTCTAAATATGCTGATAAGTGTTCTTCGTATAACTTAGCATGATTATTTTTTTGCAGTTCTTTGACAAAATTTTTGGCAAAATATTCTGCTGTTCCATCGGGACAAGATTGAAATATATGATAAAAATGATTTGCTAATTTAGGTGCTTTTAGCAGATTATTTATCCTCAGGTTACTTGGTTGTTCTTCTAAATCGAAGAAAGTTGAAAATTTTTCTTTGATATCTCTGTTAATACTCATGTTTTCACCTTTGATATAGATGTAATATTTGAAAAAGTTTAACTTTAATCTCTTTTACTTATCTTCTTGTCTGTAATTTTCTAAATTATGCAGTTATTAGGGAATAGCAAAAAATAAATTATCCAATTTTTGAACCAGACCTATTTGCTTTCATGCCTAATACCAATTACCATCCCTTAACACAATATTTCTCAATTATTAAGTAATTAAAAAAGGCCGAAAACCTTTTTGATAATTATTAGCTAGGACTGTGTTAATTATTCTTATGTTTACTTCTCCCCCACTCCCTCACTTCCCTACTCCCTACTCCCTACTCCCTAAATTCATTGATTTTTCCTCCTCAAATTATTTGTTTTATTTTTTAAGATTGAGCTTTTAGTCTGTAACATAGGCAGATACTTTCTATCGCAATATTTGTGAAACGATCTGAAATCTGCCCATAGGGGTTTCATGTTCCAAAATAGAACAACAAATTTTACACCTTGAAAAGCAGGAGGATTGTAAAAAGAAGGGGATAATAGATAGTAATTTTTTTGATATTTCATCTTAAGTTTAATTCTAAACAATAGGGAAAAATTTGCTTATCCAATTACCAAGGAAACACAACATAATAATGAGTGATAAAAAAAAATTGTTTGTAGTAGGGCTTTAGCCCTAAATTATACCAATTCCCAAAAGAATTGCTATACTTAGGTCGCACTTCAGTTATTAAGTAATTAACACATAGGAAATCACTTTTTTGCTAATAATAGCCCAGTTAATTTTTATTATTCTTATGTTGTACGGACATTGTATGTAACGTCTACCTCCCCACACTTCCCCTCCTGGGAGGGGTTAGGGGTGGGTCCCACACTTCCCCACCCGATCGGGTATAGCATTCTTTTTGATAAATGGTATGATAGATGGGGCTAAAGCCCTACTACAAGCTTTAATTCTAACTATTCAACCGGACATAATATAAATCATATTTAAAGGTGTATAAATAGCTAAAGTTGCCTGGTAAGATGTTTTTTCAGGGGAAGGTTGACGGCGCAATAAATAAAAATAAAATTCTAGCGATCGCTTCTTTAAATTATTAATTTCCATCATTTTTAGGCGTAAATCAAGATGGATATTTGGGAAGAACAATTTATAGTTTACATCATAATTCAGTAAAACGCAAAGGTTGAGAACAGCAATTTTTGTGAATATTTGATGCAGCCAAATTTTTTCTAGTCATTTCCCGCGCGCAAGTGCATAAATTTCACTCCTCAAGATAAAGGAATTTATAGAAACGTGAAAAAAAAGACTATATATAGGAGTTATCCAAATGTTCTCTAGTTTCATTAACTTAGCTCGAATTGCTTTATTGGCCAATATTATTACTTTGATAGCGTCGATCGCTTACCCATCGGCAGCAACTACTTTTGCTTTTATAGATATAGATACCCCTAAAACCGAAAATTTACTATTGAGTCCACAAGTAGAGGAAGATCCAGATGAAGAACCTGGAACAGTTGTCGATCCAAATTAATTAGTTATAAAAAAGTATCTGTTTGTAGTTGCACTTTAGTGCTAGCAGAGATATTTGGCGCTAAAGCGCAACTACGAACTAATACTCATATTCCTGTGGTGACTCATTCAAAGCATACTGCCGAAACTGTTGCCACATATCTCGTGCTTCCTCCGTATTTCCCCTAGCTTCCAATAACTTTGCCAGTAACTTGTAAGCGATCGCTTTTGTATTCATTAATTCAATGGCTTCCCGCAAGTAAGTTTCTGCTTCTGGATAACGCTGTTGCTCCAGTAATACCCAACCCATATTTTTGAGCAAAGCATAGCGAAGGAGTGGATCGGTTTGAGCTTTCTTTTTCTGAAAAGCTTTTTCGAGTAGAGCAATAGCTTCCGAGTATTGCTTATCTTGAATATAAAGTCTAGCTAGGTTGCTGTAAGCTTCCGAAACTCCTTCGGCAATGTGATACTGACTCCGTGCTTTCTCAAGTTGGTGCAGTTTTTCATAGGTTGCACCGAGATTATAATGTGCTTTTTTGTAACTGGGTTTTAATAGTAAAGCGCATTGGAAATAAAACTGAGCTAGTTGATATTGTTTGACTAAATAATTATCAACTCCGCAGTCGTTGAGCTGCACATAAAGTTTGGGAAATAGTAACCGAAAACTTGCCCAAGATAATAATAGTAAACTCACCCACCGAATATGGTCTTTGATTTTTGTAGGTTCTTTTTCTGCTAATACTTTTTCTATCCAGTTTCGGTTAAAAACTTTAGCATAGATGGGATTATAAACTTTTAACTTCCCCTCTTCTTTCCTAACTATACCTGCCAACTGTAATTCTGCTTGTAAGGGATTATTTTTTTTTGCCGGAATTTTGCCACGTTGTAAAATTTTCTGATACAAGCGTAATAATTTGCAGATGGAATATTTACTTGTGAGGAGGCGATTCTTTATGGTCTGTAAATGTTCTGGTTCTTCATTATATTCCCAATTTTCAATAATATTTGACAGTACCAATTTTACCACCTCCTGTTTTTCTGAACCTACAGAAATTTTTGTCGATGATCTTGCAACTAACTGACATAATTTTTGTGTTAAAAAAGGTTGTCCTCCCGTCCAATAAATTATTTCTTTGAGAACTTCTTGACGCCGATCTACTTTTTCTAATAATCCTTCTGCTAAAGGCAATGCTGTTGGAAATTCCAAACTTGACAACTCAATTCTATTACTAATAATAGTATGTGGAAAATCAGAAATTTCTACCACGCCAAACAAAGCAAAAGTTAAACGTTGATATGCTGGATTATTTTCTCGTTGTTGCTGAAAATATTGAATCAAAGTCAGAAAAACTTCTAGAGATAAATCCGATATTCGCAAACAATCTACTTCATCAATAAAAATTACAATATTTTTATCAATTTCAGTTAAAACTACCTGCTGGATAAATTCAATCAAACGTTCTTTAGGTGCTAAATTTTGTCGTTCCAACCACCAACTTAAACAGTCAACTTCCAGTTGCAAAGCACTAACTATTTCTTGCACAATTCCAGCATAAATTTGTCCGGCATTACTTTCTGCGCTGACAATTGCCATTAAATCTATTTCCACACAAGCAATATCTTCTTTTCGCAGTCGGTCTGCCGTCTTAATTCGCAAACTTGATTTACCAGTTTGTCGGGCATTAAAAACATAACAATACTCTCCTTTTTTCAGAGCAATATAAATCTCTGTATCTGCCTGTCGCACTACATAATTATAACTATTAAAATCTAGACCACCTCCTACTTTATAATTAAAACTTGACTCAGAAATTGAACTCATTCAACATCTCCTAAATAACTTTCAAAATACAAACGGTAGAGTTCGCAGCCAACTAATATTTTGCCATCTTTATCTTTGACTAATCCCAAATTCATAAGTGTCTTAATAACATCACTTTTAATATTTGCTATATCTTCGCCCTTAATTATTTTCAGAAAATATTTAGCTAAGTCTGGATACTCTTTTAAAACTCCGTCTGGATTCTGTTTTAAAATTGCCAAATATTCTTGTAAATGAGGACTATGATAAATACCATCTTTTGTAGGAGCAGTTTCTAAAATTTTCTCCAATGTCATGTTATTACGAGTTTTAAGATTACGAAAAGTCAACTCTACTAAATAAGGATGACCTCCTACCATCTTTGTTAGTTCCCTAACCTGATAAATATTCAAATTAAGCTGATAAATTTCAGCTAATTTTTGAACTTCTTCGAGGGTAAATTCTGGCAATTCAATAGCCGTACCGATATTAAATGGGGATTGATTAGGATTCATTTTTATCTCAACATTCGGAGCATAAGAAATGACTAATCTTAATTTTTGCCAGAGGGGGTTTATACTAGCTCGATCATTCCAAGAGCGGAGCATTCCCAAGAAATCTTGAGAAATATTTTCGTTGCGAAAAAGCAATTCTAAATTATCTAAAAATAAAACCATAGGGTATTTTAATTTAGGCAATAAATACTTTTCAAAGTAGTTTATACAGGTCATTTTACTGCCTAATTCTTGATTTGAATTATTCCAGTTATCTAATTGAACAGGTAGTTTTAGTTGACTACTAACATTGGCACATAACCAACGTAATAATTCATTCAATTCGGATAAATGGCTATTGTCCGCTTCCTGAAAACTAATAGATACAATCGGGTAATTTTCCTTTCCTTTTAATTTCTTTAATACTCGTTTAATCAAAATAGTTTTTCCCATCTTTTTAGGGGCTTTGATTCTGAGGATATAATTGGGCGATAACAAACTTTCGTAAACTTGTTGTTCGATTGATGGGCGTTTGACATAATAATCACCAGTATTTCTAATTGTGGTCTTGTTATCATTTTGGAATTCCTCATAATCTTGTTTTTCTAAATCGAACTTAAAAGGGCTAAAAAAGTCTTCTAGAGTTCTAAACCGAACTTTATTATTACTATTAATAATTTTAGATACAGTATGGCGATGTAATTTAGTTTTTTTGGCAATTTGACAATCGTTGTAATCTTGAGAAATTTTTTGAGCTTTCTCTTGTCCTGATTTTGTAAGTATATAAGAAGCCATTATTACACCATCCTGCTCATTCGTGTTGTTGATTTTCGACAAAGTTTAAAAATCTTTGGGCAGATTGTAACTCAATTGATGCTGAATATCTTACCCTGTAATAATTCTTTAAGGTGTCAATTAAGGTCAATTTAAAGTTGTCGAAGATCGACAACTCTTTCTTGTTTACCTATGCTATTCTCAGTAATGAGATTGTTAGCAACCGCATTTTACCGAAGTATTACTATCTGAAATCTGAGTATTTAAGCAGTCGTACTTCTCTTAATAGACCTTAGTAAGCATTCAGCCGTCAGCTATCAGCTATAATGGCTTACACAGTACAACGTATCTTCGTTATTGCGAGTACATTCCGCTGTCAAAGCTGAATGCTGAATACTAATAGCTAAATGCTTACATACCCTAGCGAATTGCTGAAAAAATCAGGACTTACGAAGCAAATAAGAAACCGGGTTGATTTCCTTAATTCTTTCAAATCAAGAAATTTCTCCATAAACCCGGTTTCTGCTTAAGTCCTGGAAATCTCAAAAATTGACTGTTTTGTTCATCATAGAAGTAATTATGAATCAAACAAATCATCAAAGACATCGCTTAACAACTTTAAGTCAAGCAATTTTAGCAGCGATCGCTTCTGCTTTTGGTGTCGGAGTTAAAGTCGCTCTAGCAGATCCACCACCTACGCCACCTCCTGAAACGAAATTACCTCCAGTCTTCTGCTTCCGGTTCACTGATATTAAAGCTGTGGAAGACGATCCAGAAGGAGATAAATTTCAATTAGCCTTTGAAGTTCTCAACTGGTCTAACCAACCTGCTGCTGGGGTTCGTATTGCCCTCAACGAAGGAACAAATAGTTTTGTCACCGATGGTGTAGCACCCTCTTTTGCGGGTGCAGGAGTGGACGGTAATGGTCGCCCTAACGGTCCAGATGCAGACCCCTTACCAGGAAATCAACTGTTTACTAATGCTGGTCAAGTGGTCGAATCAACTGAAACAGCGATTCAATGGGATGCCACTCAGTTAAACCTTAATACCCTTACTAGCGGACCAATACCAAACCGCGACTTGCTTGGTGTTAGACGGAGAAACACTCCTGGTGCTTGCGCTTTAGTTCCTGGTTGTCAAGTTGTCGGCCACCCCAACCCTTTCTTTGGTACTCCTCAAGTTGCTGACTGGGAGACCATCGATAATGGTAATAATGTGTTAGATGGTTTCATTATCACAGTAGATGATATAGACGAAGGAGAAGTAATTTCTTTTAACTGGACTCTCCTTGGTGTTAATGGCAACCCTATTGGAATGCCTGGTAGTGGAAATGAGTACGGTTTCGGTGCAGTGAATATTGCTCGTATACCTATCAATGAAGACCCTGATTCTGACTTCCGGATTTTTGAGCGAAATACTGGTGTAGAGCGCTCCAACCGATTATTTGCTGAAAATTCTCGCGATGTGACTGAATATTCTGTTGTGGACTATGACACGACTACTTCAGGA
>NZ_JAAHGT010000195.1 GCF_010672385.1 Okeania sp. SIO2F4 | reverse complement strand
AATTGTTAAACCACTAACTAACGCAAAATGGCTCCAAAATTTTATTAATATAAAATTGGAACATCTTGAATCTACCACATATAACATTCAGGATTTTTTGCCGGAAAATAATAATCCTATTGATGCTTATATAAAACTAAGAGAGTTAGATTCTGGTATGGGTTCTTTCAACAATTAATAATTAATAATTACCTCTCTATTGAAAACGGATAGGATTTACTCAAAGGAAAAAATTTTTCTTCTCAAGAGGAGATTGGATATGGCGTTTAGCGCTCCGCACAACTTTCCTAAGGTCATGGTACCGCAAAGGTTTTTCATGTTCCGTAGGAAAACCCTGGGCGACATGAAAAGCTCCGCTTTCCGACCGCTTTTTTCCCCTTCAAAGGGGAGGTGCATACCCACAATTTATCGGTAAGATTTGCAATAGAATTAGCAAATGATTTATATCTGCCAGATAAGATAAAAAAACATCCTTATATTAATAGGATGGAAAAAATTAACGACTAAGATTTGTGGATTAATGAATGATATTTTTTTCTATGAAAGAGCAGTTATTTTAGATAATTCAAGATTAAATCTAATTGCTGTATGAGAATATTATCAAAGAATGTATTTTGATGAAGCTGTTGCTGAAACTGTTAAAAATGTTAATCAACATATAGACAACTTTATAGAAAAAAAATCAAATTTATCAAATTTATGATTTTAAAAATAATCAAGTAATAGAAAAAATGATTACTGATTATGTACAAGCTTGAGCCAATCAAATTAATGCAGTATGGTATTGGCAAATTTCTAGTAATCGTTATCGTTCTCCCAATTATCCTTTTCCAGAGTTAAGACATCAAATTGGAACTCCTAATTTAGCAAAAGGATAATAAGAATACCCCATTATTCACCCTTAGTGAGAAATGCTATACAATCTTAGTAATTAATTTTTTAGTCAACAATTATCCGGAAAATTATGCAACTTCAAACTATTTGGCAACTCGGTAGTAATAATCCAGAAAATTCCAATAATCTAGATACTATTCGTCAATGGTGGGCAACTCTAGAAGGAAAAGAAATTACCTGGCGACAACGACTAATTCCTGATAGTGGAGATATTTCAGAACTTGATTGGGAAGCACAAAGATTTGATGAAATATTTCTCATTTCTCAACCAGAAATTCGTGGCATTACTCTTTATTGGCAGAAACCTAATTCTCCTACAGAAAGCAATACAACTGTGCAAAAATTAGCACTACATCATACTCGTCAGGAATTATATATTTTTCCACAATCTCAACAAAAACTGGTAATTCGAGTCGCCTTACCAGAAGTAAAATATCAAAGAATTGAAATTAATAACCCCGAAATTTTAGTCGAAAATAATATTCTCTTATTTCAGGATGTCAAGCAGTTATTAGAAGTACAAATAAAACTAACTCCCGAACAGTTAAATCAATTAAAGGAAAAACTGAAAGAAAATGACTAATCATACCCATGAAATTATTGATGTACAACAAACAACCTGTTGTATAGTTGGTGGTGGTCCAGCAGGAGTTGTATTAGGATTATTGTTAGCGCGTCAAGGTATCCCAGTTACTTTACTGGAATTACATCAAGACTTCGATCGCGACTTTCGAGGAGATACTATTCATCCTTCCGTAATGGAAATAATGGCACAAATAGGTTTAGCTGACCGTTTGCTAGAGTTGCCTCACTCCAAAATTCGCACACTCAAGTTAAATTCTCCCACTGGTGACATTAATCTCACTGACTTCAGTCACTTAAAAACTCCATATCCCTATATTACTATCTTGCCACAAGCCAAATTTTTAGATTTTATTGCCACTGAAGCACAAAAGTATCCCAATTTTAATTTAATCATGGGTGCTAACGTACAGGAAATTATCGAAGAAGATGGAGTAGTGCGTGGGATACGTTATCGCAGTCATGGAGGTTGGTACGAAGTTCGAGCATTATTAACAGTCGGTGCAGATGGTCGTTTCTCCCGAATGCGTCAGTTAGCAGGTTTTGAACCAATTAAAACTTCCCCACCAATGGATGTAATGTGGTTTCGTTTGCCACGCAAGTCAGAAGAACCTAATGGTTTATCAGGTCGCGTCGGTAATGGTAAGATGATAGTTTTGCTCGATCGCTCAGATTTTTGGCAAATAGGTTATATGATTTCTAAGGGTGCTTTTGCACAATTGCGTACTGCTGGTATAGATTTTTTACGCAAGTCTTTAGTTGAGTTAGTTCCAGAATTTAGCGACCGTTCCCATCTACTTGAAGATTGGTCTGATATTGCTTTTTTGTCTGTGGAGTCTAGTCGTCTTCCTCAATGGTATCGTCCAGGTTTACTACTCATTGGTGATGCTGCTCATGTTATGTCTCCGGTAGGTGGGGTAGGTATTAATTATGCCATTCAAGATGCAGTTGTAGCAACAAATATTCTCAGTGAACCCCTGAAACGCGGGAGTTGGCATTTGTGGGATTTGGCAGAAGTCCAGCGCCAACGGGAATTTCCAACTAGAGTTATTCAATGGTTTCAGGGGTTAGCTCAAAAACGA
This sequence comes from Okeania sp. SIO2F4, assembly GCF_010672385.1. Classification (GTDB taxonomy): domain Bacteria; phylum Cyanobacteriota; class Cyanobacteriia; order Cyanobacteriales; family Microcoleaceae; genus Trichodesmium. The sequence goes on along the minus strand of NZ_JAAHGT010000195.1, from coordinate 9,720 downwards.
ATGATTGCTCGTGCGCTGAATCAAAATCAGCAGTTTACTGTTCCTGCTTTTTTGCGGTTACCGATACTGCGGGATATTCTGGCGCGGTTGATTGCATTTGGCATTTCGCCTGTGCGTTTGAATAGTTGAATTTAATGATTTGATGGTTTAAGTAATACCACTTTCCCATCAGGTAAATTCAGATTTTCTGGGAATTTTTCTGGTAATTCTGGGAGAGAATCTATTTGACTATTCAGTGGATAATTTAATAGTTTTAAGAGAGGAGTTGCCATTTCCAAAACTTCCTCTTTTTGTGCATCGCTGAGAATATCTACCCACTGTCCTAACTTTCCTTTTCTTATATGATTAGGACTATCTTTTCTCATATTATTAAATGAGACTTTTTCTTTGATTTCTCCTCTTGCTGCGTCATCTAATTCAATTTCCAAATATTCTAAAATTTTTTCTAGCTCTCGGTCAAAGTCATGTAGCAATCTTTCATAAAAAACAAAATGAATATTCAAATCTTTCTGATGCTTTAAATATCCTCCTACATGATTCATCCAATCAGAAACAATAGTTGTCAGATTTTTGTTTAAATAAATTTCTGGATTAGTTTCATCAACAGTAAAAAAAGGAAAATATCTTCTTACATAAGGAGTAAACACAAAATTAGACCAAGAAATTGATACATCTCTAGGGTCACGAACAATATATATTATCTTGTCAAATTTTTGCATAATAGTTAAAGCATGACTACTCATCTGGGAATGACTCCAGACCAAAGTAGAGCTATTAATATAATCATCCATATCATCAACTGGATATCTGAATATATTACTTATTCTATAAAATACAGCATTTTTTGTAATATCTAAACAATTAATATTAATCTGCCCTTTGAGATGATCGATATCCCAAGTTTTAGCAAGTTCATATATGGGTTGATTTTGAATAAAACTTTTATACTCAAAATCACTATAATCAATAATATTATGTAAGATTGTATGGAGCCAAAAGTTGCCACTTTTAATTAGCCCAGCTTTTAGGATGTGCATAGTATTCTCCTGATTACCTATATCATTTTCAAATAATTAGTTATCAACAAAGTCTTAGTTTGTAGTTGCGCTTCAGCGCTCCACAACGAGAAATTAATAATAGTTTGGTTGTTTTTTCATAACTTATCTTCCTTTGTAATAAGGATGTACATCAATGCTACAACCACCATCAACAAAAAGAGTTTGCCCAGTAATATAACCTGCCTCTTCTGAAAAGAAAAACCCAATAGTTGCAGCTACCTCCAAAGGTTTACCAAAACGCTTCATTGGTATCCCACTTATACACCGCTTTTCAACTTCACTTCCAGGCGGACAAATGCGTTTAGCCATTTCTGTTTCTATTCCTCCAGGAGCAACAGTATTAACAGTTATCCCACTCGAAACCAACTCCAAAGCCCAAGTGCGAGCCAAACTAATCATTCCCGCTTTTGCTATAGTATAACTGGTGCGGTCTTGCGCTCCCAAAGCAGCGATACTGGAAATATTAACAATACGACCCCACCGTTTCGCCTTCATTGATGGCACTACCGCTTGAACAATTTGTATAGCAACACGCAAATTTAAGTCAATAACTGCCTCGAAGTTATCCAGTGTTACCTCCTCCAATGGTTGTGGGTGTACTATTCCTACATTATTGACTACTCCATCAAAACCATACTGCTTAGTTAAATTAGCCAGAGTTTCTGATGTGGCATGGCGATCGCTCAAGTCAACTGTGACAAATTCACCAGGAAAGGGTTTTTCAGGGGTGTGGCGCGCCAGGCCAATTACTAGGTGTCCTTTTTTCGCCAGATATTCTGCTGTAGAGAAACCTATTCCCCGACTTGCACCAGTAATGAGGGTAATGTGTTGTTCTGCCATTTTTCTAGAGAGTAAAATAATTTATCAAAATAACATGGGTCTAAAACCCCGCCTTTTAAGGCGCAATATTTTTGGAGAGTTGCTCACCCATCCCCTACTTCCCCTCCACCGGAGGGGTTAGGGGTGGGTTGACTTCTGACTTCTGACTTCTGACTTCTGACTTCTGACTTCTGACTTCGTTAACTTGCCTTATAATAAGGATGTATATCAATAGTAGAACCACCATCTACAAAAAGAGTTTGCCCAGTAATATAACCTGCTTCTTCTGAAAAGAAAAAACTAATAGTTGCAGCTACCTCCGAAGGTTTACCAAAGCGCCCTATTGGTACCCCCCTTAAATAGCGCTTTTCCACTTCACTTCCTGATGGGTAATAATATCTAAATAATTCTGTATCAATAGGCCCAGGAGCAACAGCATTAACAGTTATCCCACTCTTGACCAACTCCAAAGCCCAAGTGCGAGTGAAACTAATCATTCCGGCCTTACTGACAGCATAAGTGCCACGGTTTTGTGCTCCCAAAGCAGCGATACTGGAAATATTAACAATACGACCCCACTTTTTTGCCTTCATTAATGGCACCACTGCTTGCACAGTTTGGATAGCAACACGCAAATTTAAGTCAATAACTGCATCGAAATTATCTAGTGTTATTTCTTCTAGTAGCTCTGGGTGTGCTATTCCTACATTATTTACCACTCCATCAAAAGCATACTGCGACTTTAAATTAGCCAGAGTTTCTTTTGTGGCATGGCGATCGCTCAAGTCAACTGTGACAAATTCACCAGGAAAGGATTTTTCTGGAACGTGACGTGCTAGGCCAATTACCAGATGTCCTTTTTTGGCCAAATATTCTGCTGTAGAGAAACCTATTCCCCGACTTGCACCTGTAATTAGAGTGATGTGTTGTTCTGTCATTTTATTTCAGACTTAAATAATAGCTCTAACTAGAAATTTATAATAATTTTGCAGCTTCAGATTAATTTTTCCTCAAAAGCAATTCTTAGAAAAGTTGATCATAATTGTTATTTCCAGAGATTATATAAACTTTTCTCAAACTCCTGTAGAGATTTTGCATAGAACCTCCCTTTTTTATTAGAGATGTGCATGAGAAAAAATTTATCTGTTGATTTTGTTTGTATTATATTTCCAAATTTACTCTCTATAAATTCACTCAAAAAAATGGTTGAGAACGACAAAATTTCAATCAGAACAATCAAAAAATAATCTATTTGACATTTAATTATGTTTGACTACTTAATTATCCCTATATCTGCGTTAAAATTTCTGTCGTGCCTTTCCTATTATCGTTGTCTTTTCCTATCAAAAATCAAATGAATAGTTTAGATAAAAAATTTCAAACATTAGTAGACTTATTACAAAACAGAGCTATCCAAAACCCCGAAAAAATAGGTTATAGCTTCTTAATAGATGGAGAAACAGACGAAATTAGCCTTACCTATCAACAACTAGACCAACATTCACGAGCGATCGCTGCCTATCTCCAGTCAGTATGTCCACCAGGAGAAGTCGCCCTACTCCTCTATCAACCGGGACTAGAATATATTACCGCTTTTTTTGGATGTCTTTATGCCGGAATTATCGCAGTTCCTGCCTATCCACCCAGACCAAATCGTTCCCTAGAGCGCATCCAAACAATTATTAGAGATAGTAAGGCCAAAATAGCTCTAACAACTAAATCTATTATCTCTAGCCTAGAACGTCGCGCGTCAGAAACCCCAGAATTAGATAATTTAGGTTGGTTAGCCACTGACCTTATTCCTGACACTTTTGCTGATAAATGGCAAGAACCCAATATTAATGAGGATACCCTCGCCTTCCTCCAATACACTTCCGGTTCCACAGCCACACCAAAAGGGGTAATGATTACTCACCAGAACCTTTTGCATAATTCTGGTCTGATCCATCAATGTTTTGGACATTCTGCTCAAAGTAAAGGAGTAATTTGGCTACCTCCCTATCACGATATGGGTTTAATCGGTGGAATATTGCAACCCTTATATGGAGGCTTTCCTGTCATGCTCATGTCTCCCTTAATGTTCCTCCAAAGTCCGGTGCGCTGGTTACAAGCTATTTCTCGATACCAAGGCACTACCAGTGGTGGACCAAACTTTGCTTATGATTTGTGTGTCCGTAAAATTAAGCCCGAACAGATACAAAACTTAGATTTAAGTAGTTGGGAAGTAGCTTTTAATGGTGCAGAACCCATTAGTGCCGAAGTTTTAGAACGGTTTACTAATACTTTTGCTGTCTGTGGTTTTCGCCGGGAAGCTTTTTATCCTTGCTATGGGATGGCGGAGGCCACCCTAATTATTTCTGGGGGTCATAAACTTTCTCCACCAGTGGAAACTACTATTGCGACAACCGCATTAGAACAAAACCAGATCGTCTTAGTTTCTCAAACAGAAGGAACAAAAAGATTAGTAGGTTGTGGTCAAACTTTGCCAGACCAACAGATTAAAATTGTTCATCCAGAAAAATTAACTCTTTGTGCTGAGGGAGAAGTAGGAGAAATTTGGGTATCAGGGCCAAGTATTGCTCAAGGTTATTGGCACAAACCAGAGGAAACGAAGCAGACTTTTGAAGCTTATTTAGCTGAAGCTCCTGAAGAAGAGCCATTTATGAGAACTGGAGATTTAGGCTTTCTGGAGACTGGGGAATTATTTGTGACGGGTCGTCTCAAGGATGTAATTATTATTAATGGTCGGAATCATTACCCTCAAGATATTGAATGGACAGTCGAGCAAAGTCATCCCCTAATTAGACCAGGTTGTATTGCTAGCTTTTCTGTAGAAGTGGCAGGAGAAGAACGTTTAGTAGTAGTAGCTGAAGTAGAACGTAATTTTCGTCAACTACTTAACAGAAGTCAAAAGTTACAAGTCACAAGTCACAAGTATAACTCTACTGATGAATCTGTTGGCTCATTAGCGGTTGATTTCTTTAGTGAGCGTAATGGTAAGTGTGGGACAGAAAATTTTGATAATTCTCAGGACTTAATTAAATCTATCCAACGGTCTGTATCAAGAAATCACGATTTACAAATTTATCAGATATTGTTGCTCAAACCGGGATCTATTCCCAAAACTTCTAGTGGGAAAGTTCAGCGTTATGCTTGTCGCGAAGGTTTTTTAGCTGGAAATTTACAGATATTTCAATAAAGAAGTCAAAAGTCAAAAATAAAATCAAAAAAGAAAAGTATAATTCCACGGATGAATCTTTTGGCTTGGTAGGAGTTGATTTTTTGAGAGTGTAGGTTGGGTTGAGGAACGAAACCCAACAACGACTGGACTTACGCATACCCAACTTATGTATTGCTATGCCGATCAAATATAAAAGCACTGATACATAAAGGTTTTAGCCTTTTTGGGTCGAAAAAAGTGCCAACTTTTAAGCTTGAGTGACCAAAAAGTTAGGATTTTGGGTAGACAAGTACAGACAAATCAAGGGACAATTATTTTTCCTACTTTCTCTGTCTCCCCACACTCCCCACTATCCCCATCCCACGCTCTGCTTTTTTCAGCAAATCCTATGTAGTTGGGGTTTTCCTGTTGTGGAGCAAAACGGCTGTTAACACCTATAAATTTTGTATAGTTTCAGATTCGTGGGTAAGTCCGGAACAATAAAGCTTTGTTGGGTTTCACTTCGTTCTACCCAACCTACTCGACTTCTAACTTCTAACTTCTGACTTCTGACTTCTGACTTCTAATAGCTGGTTCTCCCTACTTCGTATATGATCGTGGCACAATAACCATCATGCCTTCCCCAGTCTTTTTTTTGGGGTGGTCAATCAGTTGAAATAGTTAGCTATTTCAGGTAATTGTTACAACTCAAAAGTTGCTCTCCATAACTCAGAAATTTGATTTCTGATTTTCTAGAGGGACTTTTTTACCCCAATATGTGCTATTGCATATAAGCTACTAGACAAAACTAAGTGACAAGCAATTTTAATGTGGTGCAGGAGTGAACAATGAAACTGTTGAACCAGCTTATGAATGAGCAAGACAGCCAACATCTGTCTTTAGTGAAAAATGATCCAGACCCTGCCTTGCAAGTCCCAAAATCATCTCCAGTCAGAGATAATATTAAATCCTGGTTAGTCTCGCAATTAGCCGAACGGCTAGAAGTTGACACCAGTGAAATAGATATTGAGCGGGATTTTATTGATTATGGTCTTAACTCCATTGAAGTGGTCAACCTCTCTGGAGAATTAGAAAATCTCTTGGGTCGGCGACTTCCTCCTACTCTTTTATTGGATTATCCCACCATTGAGTCCTTGGCTGAATATTTGGTCGAAGATACCTCTGAGGATACCAGGCCAAATATTCACAAAAAATTAGAAGATGAGGTTGAGGTCTCAACTTCTAATCCAACTACGGAAACTGAAGAAATTCCTCTAGAATATTATAACTTTGACCTCTATCCAGAATATTTACAACTGCAAAAGAAATTAGCAGATATTAATTCTACTGGTATTGGTAATCCTTTCTTTATACCTCAAGAACGGATTAATAATAATACTACAGTTATTGGTGGTAGGGAACTGGTGAATTATGCTACCTATAATTATTTGGGTATGTGTGGCGACCCTTTCGTATCTAATGCTGCGAAGGAAGCTATTAATCATTATGGTACTTCTGTTTCTGCCAGTAGGTTATTATCAGGAGAAAAGCCATTACATCAGGAATTGGAAAGAGAAATTGCTGATTTTATTGGTGTAGAAGATAGTATTCTCTATGTTGGGGGTCATGCTACTAATGTAACTACTATTAGTCATTTGTTCGGACAAAATGATTTAATTCTCCATGACTCTTTAAGTCACAATAGTATTTTCCAAGGTTGTTTATTATCAGGAGCAACTATTATTGCTTTCCCTCACAATGACTGGGAAGCTTTAGATAGGTTACTGCGCGATCGCCGTCATCGTTATAAGCGGGTACTTATTGCTATAGAGGGTGTGTATAGTACAGATGGTGATATTCCAGATTTACCAAAATTTATTGAGATTAAAAAACATTACAAAACTTTTTTGATGGTAGATGAAGCTCACTCCATTGGTACTATTGGTAAACATGGTCGTGGTATTAGTGAGTATTTTGGGATTAATCCTAATAATGTTGATATATGGATGGGTACTCTGAGTAAATCTTTTGCTAGTTGCGGTGGTTATATTGCTGGTAGCAAAGCATTAGTAGAATATCTTAAATATACTTCTCCAGGATTTGTTTATAGTGTAGGTATTTCTCCACCAGATACAGCATCAGTATTAGCTGCTATTCGGTTGTTAAAGAAAGAACCGGAAAGAGTAGCAAGACTACAAGAAATGTCTCGACTATTTTTGCACTGCGCTCGCGAACGAGGGTTAAATACTGGAATGAGTAAAGATTCTCCAGTTATACCTATTATTGTAGGTGAATCTATTAAGTCGGTAATATTATCCCAAAATTTATTTAAGCGAGGGATTAATGTACCGTTTATGTTTTACCCATCTGTACCACAAAATGCAGCTCGACTACGCTTTTTTATCACTTGTAATCATACAGAGGAGCAAATTCGCTTCACTATAGATGCTCTTGCTGAAGAGCTGAGTTTAATGGGTGTTTAGGAGCTAACTGATGGCTAATATTAAGTCTAGATAATTAGACATAATACTGTAGGTTGGGTTGAGCTAAGTGCGAAACCCAACAATAGTTATTAGACTTCTCCGGAAAAGAGGGAGTAGAGAGTAGGGAGTAGGCAGCAGGAAGTAGGGGAAATAATTGATAATTTTTGGGCATGGGATTGATTTGATTTTTGATTATCCGAGATGTCTATTAGGTATTCAGATTGAAAAACGAAAGTTATATTATCAGGACTTACGCAAATTCTTAGACAATACGCTATCCGTAGAGGGCGAATGGCATTCGCCATTCTTGTTGGGTTTCGTTCCTCAACCCAACCTACGCCTAATAACTGGCAACAAGGTCACTAAAAACTGATAACTGATAACTGATAACTGATAACTGATTACGTTTGTAGTAGGGCTTTAGCCCCAAATATAGATAGGGCTAAAGCCCTACTACGAGCTTTAATTATAACTATTTAAAGAAGCGGTCAGCATTTCCTGACGGAACACTCCGCGAACAGTAGTAAGCAATCAGTGTTCAAAAAGCTGATAGCTAATTAACAAAGCAGTTTGGGAATAGTTTGCTCTTGGTGTTTTGGCTCAAATTTTTGATAGTTTTTGATAATTTGTCCTAATATTTTTGCCATCAGATCAGGGTGAAATAGAATTTTCGGAGGGTGATTTAGCTGCACAACTTCTACATATTTTTGGTAAATTTCCGGGCGCTCTACTGATAGCATCACTACCTGGTCTAAATATTGCTGCATTAATCTTGTCATCCAGTCTGGTTTACTACCTTCTGTTCCTTGCCAACGTAAGTCTTCTCCAGTTGCCATCAACCAGGGAATAGTTGTAACTTGAGCAAGTTTTTTCTGGAAACCCTTGGTTAAACCTTTGAGACTTGGATAGTTTTGCAGACATTCGTCGAGAGCGATCGCTCCCAAGGCACCTACAGTCATACCTTGACCATAAACAGGATTGAAGGAACAGACTGCATCTCCTACCGCAACAATACCGTCTGGTAATCTTGATAATTTCTCGTAATGACGCAAACGATTTTCTGTACGTCGGTAGACATAGACTGGCGAAATGGGTTGAGCTTCTTGAATAAATTTGTAGATGATGGGGTTTCGGATACTACGGGCAAATTCTAGGAAACCAGTTTCATCGGTCGGAGGATAATCTTTGTTAACACCCCACAGAGTAGTTACCCAACAATTGTTTTCCACCGAATAAATGACCCCACCACGGGTATCGCTTGGTGGTTTTGGTGCTACTGCCAATGCTTTCCAATCTGTCTGCAAACCCTCTGGCACCTGATACCATCGACTGCTATACCCCAAAAAAGAATTGATAACAGTTTCTTCAGGAGATTGATATCCGAAAGCAGTTAACCATTTAGGTAGAGAAGAATTTCGCCCACTAGCATCCACAACTAGATCGGCAGTTAAATCTTGTATCTGAGAATTTGATTTGAGTCGTACCCCTGTAACTGTGTTACTAACTTGACTGAGTAAACCTGTTACTTGAGTCTTTTCTAGAAATTGCAGATTATCATAAGTAGCTAATTTATGGCGTACCATCCACTCTAAAAGATGCCGACTACAAAGATAACTTTTTAATTCAGAATGAAAGCGAGGTTCCCAACCAAACAAATTATACCAAGGAAATTCGGCTGTCCAATCAATTTTAAGCGCTCCTGCTGTTTCCAATTCTCCTAGTAAACCAGGAAACAGTTGCTCTAAAATCTGTTTCCCTTTACATAATAGCACATGGACATGATTGCTTTGAGGTACTCCTGGTCGATATTGGGGATGTTCGGGAAAGCGATCGCGTTCTATTATTGTTACTCGTTCAAAATGGTTTGTTAATACCCGCCCTGCTAGTAACCCTGCCATACTTCCACCGATAACCACTGCATGATTACCTTTGGTGGATTTTTGCTGGGAAATATATTTTTTTTTCATAATTTGTCATTTTTATTGGATAATTTTGCTAAAAATTTTACTATTTAAAGTCTTTATTTTACAATGAAATATAGAGTTTGACAAGATTGGACTATTATACCATTTTAAAAAAAGAATGGTATACTTACTCAAGACTTCAATTATTAAGTAATAAATAAGTAATAGCAATGTTTTTAACTATTCCTTTATAAATAGTGAAGATATTTTATATGATGTCCAGATCATTAGTGATA
>NZ_JAAHGT010000194.1 GCF_010672385.1 Okeania sp. SIO2F4 | reverse complement strand
ATGCTAGAAAGGATATAAGGGAATATTGCAATCACACCAATACTCGATTATGAAGATTTGGTAAAGTCATGAAAAATTAATTCAAAAGTAATCTGGTTTATCCGTATATATGCTAGAAAGGATATAAGGGAATATTGCAATCACACCAATACTCGATTATGAAGATTTGGTAAAATTATGGAAAATTAATTCAAAAGTAATCCGATTTATCCGTATATATGCTAGAAAGGATATAAGGTTCTAAAAAATACTGACGAGAATAACTCACATATTTTCAGCTATATTTCACTAATTTAATAGATAAATTTCACATATTATCAAGATAAATATCACCCGATAAAACCGGAAAATTACAGATAAGAAATTTAAAAATAAAATTTTTAAGGACTAATTAGGGTATGACTACTTCAAAATTTTTCAAGAAACTTTCAATGGCGGTTGCCGGTACAGCTTTTATTTCCCTCAGTGGAACAACTATAGCTCAAGCAATTTCCATAACTCCCACCAGTAATGGGAATGAATTGGTAGGTAAAATTATTGACAGTGACAGTGGGATTACAATTGTACAAGATTCTATCAAGTATACAGGTGCAAATGTCGCTTCAGGAATTTTCACAGATGGATTATTATCTGGAATTGGTATCGATAAAGGTATTATTTTGACTACAGGAACAGCAAAGGATGCAGAAGGTCCTAATCATTTTGATGGCTCATACAAAACTAGGAATGGTTTGGATGGAGATCCAGATTTAGATACCTTGATTACAGGATCGACAACAAAGGATGCAACTACTCTGGAATTTCAGTTTGACACTGAAGGGGGTGATGTTTTCTTCAACTATGTATTTGCCTCTGAGGAATATAACGAATTTGTAAATACTGAGTTCAATGATGTCTTCGGTTTCTTCCTAGATGGAAAGAATATTGCCCTAATTCCTGGCACAACTACTCCAGTTGCCATCAATACAGTTAATGGGGGTAGAGATGGCAAGGGTGAAGGAGATGATGCTAGTCACCCAGAATTTTTTAACAACAATGACAAGGATAATGTTAGTGTTAGAGAATTGTTTGATCTAGAATATGATGGTTTTACTAATGTTTTTACTGCACAAGCACTAGGATTAAATGCTGGATCTTATACCATGAAACTAGCGATCGCTGATACAAAAGATGATCAGCGGGATTCTGCTGTTTTTATTCAGGCCAAAAGTTTTTCGGATGCGGAAATTTCAGATGGAGACACTTCAGATGCAGACACTTCAGATGGGGAAATTTCAGATGCAGACACTTCAGATGGAGAAACTTCAGATGCAGAAACTGCAAATAAAAACACTCAAGATGCTCCTAAACCTTCTGGAGACACTTCAGATTGGGAAACTTTACATGAAGACACTTCAGATGTAGAAACTTCAGATTGGGAAACTTTACATGAAGACACTTCAGATGGAGAAACTGCAAATAAAAACACTCAAGATATTCCTGAACCTTCTGTAGTTATGGGGTTGTTAGCAATCGGTTTTGCAGGTTTGTTACCCAAGAAAAAAAACAACCAAGTCTAATAACTATATAGATATTTCCGAAAAAGAATTTAGAGACATTCCATGTAATTTCACCAGAGTGGTTTCAGAAAATACAGAACTTACGCACGAGAACCCAGAAACCTGGTTTTGTCGTCGATGTTTATTGTTAAAACCAACTATTTGTCCTAGCAACCGGGTTTCTTTGCGTAATATCATGTCCGGTTTAACAGTTATAAATAATTAGGGAAGAGTCAGGAGATAGGAGTCAGGAGACAGGAGTCAGGAGAAAGAAGTGTTTTTATCACGCTCTTATCCGGATATGGTATAATATTATGTCCGGTTGAATAGTTATAATTAAAGTTTGTAGTAGGACTTGAGCAAAAAGTATGTATCGGGCTGAGAGCTTTACTACAAACCATATACTTTTTTTATCACTGATTATTCGGATATGGTATAAGTCCTAAAAGATTTATTTATTTACTGGATATCTCTAATGTCTTTGACTCAGAATACTTAGATAGCGAGCTTTCTCTGTTATTAAGAGCGATCGCTTGTAGTCAGTAAATTTAAGATATATAAAGTGTAGCTATTTCTACTTTTTGACGATTATTTATTTCCACAAAAATATTTAATTTTGCTGACTCACTAAGAATAATGTTATGAAATTTAAAACGAGCATTTTTACTAACTTTAACTGTAGGATATTTCTCGCCATAAACTGGAGAGCTTAAGCCTAGTTCTGCTGGAATTATTTGACCAGAAGAAATTGTATATATTGCCGAAACAGAAATTTGATTATTTGTGGGAATAACTACACCAGCAAGATTAAATTCTTGACCAGGTAATATCTTGTTTGGCACATTATCAATTTCACAGACAGAAAATAAGTGACTATGTAAAGATGTAGGTGTTAGTTTAAGCAGAAAATTTTGATAAGTCTGAATATTCTTTTGGCCGTAACTGTGAGGAGTTAATAAAATTTTATCGATATTTTCTGGATATTTAGCACCTAAAAAATCAAATAATAATTTGAAATTATTTGATTCTGAAACTACATCTTCGTAGGAAATTATAAAGGTATTTTCTGGGTGAGTTGTTTTATAGGTATGAAAAGCTGTTTCAAGATTCATTAGTTCAGTTCTAGATTCTGCTCGGTCGGTATTTGCCCACCAACCACTTTTTAAGACATCATCTAGATTTCTGACATTGAAAATAAAAGCAGGAGTGGGAAAAATTTTAGCGAGAAAGTCTAAGTAATCAGCAATATCTTTTTGTTGTTGATAGACTTCAAAATATCGAATTTCTTTAAATCCATAACAGAGGATATTTTTCTGATTTTTTTGGTCAGCTAATAAAAGATTTCTAACCATTTGCTGAGAGTAATCTAAAAATAATTCTAGATTTATTTCTTCTGCTCCAAACCAAGGATGATTAGTTTGAGAAGTATCTCGATGATTACGAGTATCGATCAATTTTTTGTAAGCTTCATATAATCCATAAATAAAGTTATTATTTTCGCCTCTGACCAAAACTCCGTCAATATTATTTAAAATACCTTGCAGTAAAGTTGAGCCACTTCTACCATAGGTGACAATTAAAACTGATTCAAAATTTAAAGACATATTTTTTATAGCACTAGGGAATAGGGAATAGGGAATAGGGAATAGGGCAAATGGTACAGCAGACTGTTAGAGAATTTCAGGGTTTAGAAATGTCCTAATCTTTGCTTCGACTGCTGTAAGTAAAAATTTCAATAACTGTTAACTTTTTTATACTCTTGCCAAATAGCATCAACAGAATAAAAATCTTGTAATAGTTGATAATCTTCTGCATAAAATTCTATCAATTTTGTCAAAGACTTCTCTGTTAAATCTTTGAGAGTTATTTTGGGACCCTCAGTTTGCAGTCGAGGAAATTTTATTTCAACTTTTGCTTTTTGAGAAATTATTTGTCTGAGATTTTCTAAATTTTCAATTGGGCAAATAAAATCATAAATACTGAGGTCTTTACCTAAATATTTGTTCTGGGGTAAAGCATGATGAATAATATCATCAGAAAATTGAAAGTAATTTTCTAAATTTTCAACAAAAAAGTTAATGTCAGGTTCGGGTTTTAAACCAGCATTTTCTAATTTGCGTCGCACCGATTTTAACCAAAATATCTTATGATGTAAGACAAGATTTTTATAACAAGATAATAGTCGCTTAATTGGGTCACGAATTACAGTAAATTTGAAATAGTTATCTAAATTTTCGAGATGCTCTAAAACATTAGTATAGGGATGCAAGAACCGATGAATGTGTGTGGTTTCAGAATATTCTTTGTTAAATTTTAAGGAGTAAAAAATATGTTTGAGAGTGGTACTAGCACATTTAGGAATTGGTAAATAAACTAATCCTAGTTCCTCAAACTTTAGAACTCTAAATACTTGTAATTTTAAGGCATCATAAATTTTAGGTAGTTGATTGGGATTTATTTCTACTGCCTGACTATAATATTTTAGAGCAGATTCAGTTTCTCCTTTGTCAGCTAAAATATTTCCTAACTTTAGATTAATACTGGCATCTTCAGGAAATCTATCTATTGTTGCTTTTAAGACAGCGATCGCTCCCTCTACTTGATTTATTTCGACCAAAAATTGACTCAAACTTTTATATACTTTTAGGGGTTGATTGGGATTTATTTTTATTGCCTGACTATAATGTTTTAGAGCAGATTCAGTTTCTCCTTTGTCAGCTAAAATATTTCCTAACTTTAGATTAAGACTGGCGTCTTCAGGAAATCTATCTATTGTTGCTTTTAAGACAGCGATCGCTCCATCTACTTGATTTATTTCGACCAAAAATTGACTCAAACTTTTATAAATTTTTAGTGGTTGGTCTGGTTGAATTTCAATAGCTTTATGAAAGTTGTCAATAGCAAGTTTTAAATTTCCTTGTTTAGCAGCTTCTCGCCCCTCTTTTAAAAAAACTTCTGCATCTAAATCTTGTAAATTTGGCTGAATATCACCAGAAATAATTCCTAACTGAATTAAATTAAAATCATAAGGTTTAATACCATTCAAATATAAAATCTTTGCAACTAAGACATCTTCATATAATTCTCCACGGAAACAACCAGGATATTTCATTGTATATTCAAACAAAATCTCCAGACTTTTTCGAGACAGAAAATATCCACTCCCACCATCGCACCACCGCGCCACAAATGGCAAATCATAAGGAGTTTGATCGATGGATTTAGATTCACATTTACTAAAATGCCAAGACCTACCGATAGAATATCCTAGAGTATTACCCATATAATCCTGGGTAGATTCTGTTGAGAACCAATCTATCAATTCTAAAAATCTTGGCATATCTTTAATCCAGGTATCATCATCTAACTTCAACACTCCCTGAAAATCAAAACAACAATGGAAATATTGAAATGCTTGGAAAACTTTTAGGGGTAAAGATTCATAATTATCAGGAGATTTGACATATAAAATATCTCCCTCATTTTGCCAATCAGAACTTAATTCTGGTTCTCCAATTACAAAACAGTAGGGCAGGTTAATTTTTTGATATAGTTTCTCTCTCAAAACTTGAATTTTATCAAGATTTTTTTTGCAGGAAATAATCATAATAGCTATCTTACTATTAGATGAATTAACCAATGCGGGAATCTTGCCCGCGAGATGATTATGTTGTTGTAAATTAGTTTTGATTAGAGGTAAGCAAGACTGATTTTCGGGATTTAATAATAAGCTATTTTGCAGATGTGAAATTGCTTGTTTAGATTTTTTAGCATTTGCATAATCAAGCCCCAAGTAGAGATAAATTATTGACAAAGTAATATGTTGAATTATAAATATATTCTGGTTTTGGCGAACAAAATTAATTATATTTTCAACGAATTCAGGTCGATTATTAGCTAAACAAGAACGAACTATACTTAAGACAGATAAAATAAAGACAAGGTGATTGTATTGCAAAGCTTCTAGTAAATTCTTGCTATAAAAATCTCGACAAGTTTCTAAATTAATCTGATAAATATTCCATGCCCGCTCTAATTTACCATTAGCAGCTAATTCACAAACTTCAATAATTTCATTAATTAGGCGATGTTGATTAAATATATATTTTCTAGCCATAAAATCATCCACAAATTGATTAATATTATCTAGATTGCCAATAGTCAAAAAACATCGACAGAGATGAGAATAAGCAGATAAAAATTTTCCCGAACTACTGGCTTTTTGATAATTATCAATAGCTGCTTGATATTTGCATTGACGAAAATATAAATTACCTAAACCGAGATAACCTTCACTAGAATATTGCGACAATTCCTCAAAAATTGACTCCGCTTCTGCCAATTTTTCCAACTTCATCAAAATCTCACCGCAACGCATATAAGCAAGAATATGTTTGGGAAATTTTTCAATTATTTCTTGCCATTTTATTAATGCTAAATCCCACTTTTGCTCCTGTTCTAATACCCGAGCTAAACCGCATAAACCATCAGAGCGATCGGGAAATTTTTCTAATACATCATTAAATATAACTTCTGCTTGCTTAAACTTACCTAACTTAATTAACACATTACCTTTAGCAATATAAAAAGACAGTTTTTCAGGAAATTTATTTATAGCTATTTCCCACCTTTCTAATGCAATATTCCACTTTTTTTGTTGTTCAGCAACTTTAGCTAAATTTTCCCAACCCAAGATTTTATCTGGAAACTGTTCAGCCAATTCACTAAATAATTTTCTAGCTGCCTCAAATCTACCTAATTTAACCAAGACTTTACCTTTACCTACAGAGGCAGGTAAATTTTCTGAATCTAGTTTCAATGCTTTATCGTAATTACTTAAAGCAGCCTCAAAATGTTGTAAATGATTCAGGTAAAAATTTCCTAAATTAACATATATCCTAGGATTATTAGAATTAAAACTAATAGCAGCTTCATAAGTTTCTAAAGCAGTCTTAATATCGCCTATATTCGTATTAACTATAACTAAATTATTGTAGCCAACTAAATTTTTCGGCTGTAATTTAATTGCCTTTTGATAAACAGTAATTGCTGCTGCAAAATTCCCAACTTGATTAAAAACTTCACCCAATTTTATATGTAACCAATAATCTTGGGGAAAAGCCTCCAAGCCATCTTGATAATAAACAATAGCCTCTTCTAAATTCCCTTGTTCTCGACAAACATCTCCTAACCCAATATAAACCCAGGAATTATCTGGATTTAATTTCATTGCTTGTCGATAATAACCAATAGCACCCTCCAAATTTCCTTGTTCTCTTAAAATACCGCCCAATCTGATATATAACCAAACAGTATTAGGACTCGATTCTATTTTTAATCCATCCTGATAACAAACAATAGCCTTTTCCAAATTCCCCTGTTCTCTATAAATATCTCCTAATCCAATATAAACTAAAGAATGATTCGGACTCAATTCCATTGCTTGGCGATAATAACTAATAGCTTGTTCAAAATTTCCTTGGTCTCTGAAAATATCCCCCAATCTGATATATAACCAAACAGTTTCAGGACTCAATTCTATTTTTAATCCATCCTGATAACAAACAATAGCCTCTTCTAAATTTCCCTGTTCTCTATAAATATCTCCTAATCCAATATAAACCCAGGAATTATTATGATTTAACTCCATTGCTTGTCGATAACAACTAACAGCTTGCTCTAAATTTCCTTGGTCTCTTAAAATACCCCCCAATCTGATATATAACCAAACAGTCTTAGGACTTAACTCTATCCCCTTTCGATAATAATCAATCGCTTTATTAAACTGCTTAATTTCTCGGTAAGTATCTCCAATAAACCCATAAATCAATTCATTTTTTGGGAAAAATTTTAAAGCATTATGATAATAGTCAATCGCCACTTGGTGCTGACCATTCTTTCTGAGAATATCTCCTAAAATTTGATAATTTTTTAAATTTTGAGGATGATTTTCAATGACTTTTTGATAAGATTCAACCAAACCTTCCCATCCTAATGAACAGTCAGGATTAACCTCTACAGCAGCTTGAAAATTAGCTATTGCCTCCTCCAACTTTCCTTCTATCTTAAATTTATTGGCAATTTCCACCAAATTTATGCTTTGCGTTTGATTATTCGACATTGTATAAACTCTTCCCTCATTTAAGTCCTATTACTTTTAGTTGAACAAAACTATTAGTTAGTGTTTTGCCTCATCTTTACACTCAGAGATGTTGCACTTCAGAAATTTTTCAATTTTCTTGATAAAAAATTTTGTTAACTTTTAGATATTTTTCATCAAAAATTATTCGGTAGTTTGAAAACCACCATCTTTTAATCGAAAGTTGATAAGTATGGAAAACTCAAATCCTATAAGTTTTAGCTAATAGACATCTCAAAAAATAAAAAGTAAAGTCAATTATTATCCATAAATTATCAATTCCTCTTCCCTATTCCCTGTTCCCTCTTTTCTGGAGATGTCTAATAGTGAATAGCTAATTAACATCTACAAGTATTTCTGGAAAGTTAACGATTGGCCAAATAATAAAATGACATAATCAAAATATTTTTCACTAGAAAATTAAGTAAAACCGTAAAAAATTACCACGACTTAAGCAGAAATCAGGTTTGGTGAGGTAAGTTCCTCA
Organism: Okeania sp. SIO2F4; assembly: GCF_010672385.1. Classification (GTDB taxonomy): domain Bacteria; phylum Cyanobacteriota; class Cyanobacteriia; order Cyanobacteriales; family Microcoleaceae; genus Trichodesmium. The sequence continues at coordinate 4,122 of NZ_JAAHGT010000194.1, read as the reverse complement.
TTTTATTGAGCAGGGGAGTCGAAGAAAAATCAAAATATGAATAATTAACACGCTCCTAGCTAATAGACATCTCCAAAAATCAAAAATTAAATCAATCCCATACGCATAAACCGTCAATTATTTCCCCCTACTCCCTACTCCCTGTTTTCTGGAGTCTCATAATTATCAAAAAAAACCTTCTTATCGAAGGGAAAACAAGAGGATGTATTTCAATTTCTCCCATTTCCCCAACTACCTATTTCCCAAACTCCCCAACTCCCCATTTCCCGATCTCTTACCGAAAAATTAAGGTTTAAAGCCTCTTATGAGCAAGGATAAAAAGCGGTCGAGGGATGGGATGGCGAGGTTTCCCTCTGAATGCAGAGCCGCTCCGAAGTACGCCATATTCAATCTCCCCTTGAGAACAAAAAAATTCCTTTCAACCAATCCTCAATGTTTTAAGAAGAGGTAATAATTAATTATTAATTATTAATTATTGAACCACATTTCTTTTCTTGTTTCCTTCTGCTATATATAGTGAAGATAAACAACAGATATAGCAAGAATGACCTCAACTTTAGTCTCACCAACCCTCCCACATCTCAACGCCCCCACCATTCGTCAACTACCAAATGGACTAACCATCATCGCCGAACACCTGCCAGTTGAAGCTGTCAACCTCAATATTTGGCTTAATGTTGGATCTGCTTTAGAATCTGAATCAATCAACGGGATGGCCCATTTTCTCGAACATATAATTTTCAAAGGTACTCCCAAACTTCCCAGTGGCGAATTTGAACGTTTAGTAGAACAACAAGGCGCCGTAATGAACGCTGCCACCAGTCAAGACTATACCCACTTTTACATCACCACCGCTCCCAAAGACTTTGCTAAGTTAGCACCTTTGCAATGGGAGGTACTCCTTAACCCCAGTATTGCTGATGATGCTTTTGAACGAGAACGGTCTGTTGTTCTCGAAGAAATTCGGCGTTCAGATGATAACCCCAACCGTCGTTGTTTCCGAAAAGTCATTGAAACTGCCTTTGAAAAATTACCTTATCGTCGCCCAGTATTAGGTCCGGCAGAAATTATTTCTCAACTGCAAGCTCAACAAATGCGCGACTTTCACCGGAGTTGGTATCAACCGAATTCCATGACTGCTACTGTAGTCGGAAATTTACCAGTAGAAGAATTAATTGATATTGTCACAGACTCATTTACAGAAGCTGACAATAGTCGAAATACTCCAGAAATACCACTGCCATCTAATATCAATCTAAAATCAGAGTCACCTTTTACAGAAATAGTTCGCCATGAAGTGATAGATGAAGCTCTTCAGCAACCAAGGTTAATGATGGTTTGGCGCGTACCTGGGTTAAACGAATTATATGAAACTTATGCCTTAGATGTGTTGGCAACTATTTTGAGTCAGGGGAAAACATCTCGCCTCGTGCGTGACTTACGAGAAGAACGAGGTTTGGTTTATTCTATTGGTGTGAGTAACATGAGTCATCGTCATCAAGGTGTTTTCTATATTTCCGCCAGACTGCCAGAAGAAAATTTAGCTGAAGTCGAAGCAGCGATCGCTCATCACATTTATAGTATCCAACAAGAGTCGGTGACAGAAACAGAAATGAAACGTATTCGGACATTAGTGGCGAATAGGTTTATTTTTGCTAATGAAACACCAAGCGATCGAGCGAGTTTGTATGGTTACTATCAGTCAGTAGTGGGAGACTTAGTACCTGCGCTCAATTATCCTCAACATATTCAAGCGTTTGAGTCGTCAGATATTCAACAAGCAGCATTGAAATATTTATCTGTTGATGCTTATGGAGTAGTAGTGTTTCGACCTAAGCAAGCGTAAAAAACCTAACCCCCCAACCCCCTTCCCTGGTAGGGAAGGGGGAGAAACTCCCCTCTCCTTGCAGGAGAGGGGCTGGGGGAGAGGTCTTATATAGAATCCGGGTAATTATTACTGCGTTCCTCATTGCGACTGGAACGGAGTGGAAGGAAGCAATCTCCGCGAACCCCTGAGATTGCTTCCTATCGTCGCTGCGGACGACTGTTCAACGTAGGGACGTTGCATGCAACGTCCCTACTATGGGTCTAACGAAATAAAAACTGCTGTAAGTCTTGACATTTTTGCTCAAACTTTTATCTTAGCACTCCGAAACTTTCCGGATACACTTTCCCATCTAGTTTCATCAAAACTTCATAATCCATTTTTGCATAACTAGACACCTCAAACCCAAACTCAGAAGTGACTTTACTAATTTTCTTACTCAAAAATATTTTCACTAAATTTTAAATATTCTGTGAAGTTAAGCCAAAAGTATTGCAAAAGTTTCTTGAGGGAGTTTAATATACAAGTGTAAGAAATAAACCAGATTGATACCAACGGCTTCAACTCTTATAGGGCTTTGTTGCACTAATATCCAGAAACCTTTACAGAGGATCATTTTCTCATTTATATATTTTCTTGATAAACCCTTGTTTTATAATGCTTAAAGCACTTTCATGCAACAAAGCCCTCTTATAGCTATAACTAGCAACATTAAACAACGAATAAACCAGAACTTAGCCACGTACGCTATCTTTAGGGGCATTTGATCAAATGCCCCTACGAAAAACAGAATTTTATAGATGCTTTGCGTAAGTCTTGTAAACCTAAAAATCAGTAAACCAATGAAGCTTAACAACAAATACTTACAAATTGGAACTTTTTCTCTAGCTTTCTTGATGGCAGGAACTCAGACTGCAACTGCTGCCAGCTTACGAAGCTCTGATGTTGTCGTTATTATTGATGAATCCCGTTCTATGGATGGGGAGTAAGATTGGCTCGGCAGCATGATTCCACAACTAGATGTAGCTCTAGAAAGCGAAGGTATCACAGGCAACCGTTATGGTCTTGTTGGATTTGGTAGTGGTCTCCAGGATGGTAACTTAGGACGCCCTTTGGCTGTAGGTGGAGGTAAATTTGGCACTGCTAATGAATTTGCTAATGCGACTAATAATTTACTGTTATCTGGTGGAGTTGAAGATGGTTATTCTGCAATTGACTTTGCTCTGAATAACTATACCTTCCGGGAAGGTGTTGCTGTTAACTTCATCCTGGTAACAGACGAATATCGGAATAATCGCAACTTTAGCCTCAATTTCACTAATATCCTGGAAGGGTTACAGCGAGGAACTGCAGACACTTCAGATGATATTTTATTGAATGCTGTAGTCAATGCTAACTTTGTGAATGATGCTATTGGAGTTAACTCTGAAGCCAATGCTTATATGGCTGACGGCAGTGGTGGATTCACAACAACCCAACTTCCATCCTTAAATGGTATTGTTACCAGAGATGAGGGAACTACTCGAGAAGATTATATAGACTTAGCTCTTGCTAGTGGAGGCGCAGGATGGAACTTAAATCAACTGCGAGCTGGTGGTTTAACTGCTACTTCTTTCACGAATGCTTTTATTGACATCAAAGTGGAAGAGATTGAGCAACAGCAACAGGAACAGCCACAGCCACAGGACGTCCCAGAACCAGTTTCCGTTTTCGCTCTCTTCGGTATCGGTGCTTTAGCTGCTAAAGGATTGAAGCAAAAAAAAGAAATGTAGGTTCACAGGTCTGATTCCTTGTAAACCTACTTGACTTTTAAAACCTGACTGTAATATATCTTCAAATACTCAGATTGTAAAGAGATACGCCTAATATTTTTAGGCGTATCTCTCAAATTTCTTCATGCCATAGAATATTTTCTATTTGTGGTAAATAATTCTATTGAAAATTCCTGCCGTAATATTATTTCCGGTTGAATAGTTATAATTAGAGCTGCCTAGAATTGCTCTAGCCCCAACTATAGAAAATTAAACAAATGACAATAACTACTCCCCAAACTTAAAACATACTAAAATTCCAACCAACTTCTCAAAAAAGTCCCATAATTTGGTCTAGCCCAGAGAATAGTATATTATAGCTCCTGATTACTATTTTCCTGTTCTATCAACCTAATATGGAACTCAAAGACTTTCTGGGGACAGACCTTAAATACGACGTAAAAACCCTCGCCGATGATGAACACCTGACTCGCGAGATTCAGGCCATACTTATTGACCTAAATATGCTTAACCCTACAGTAGATA
>NZ_JAAHGT010000193.1:4834-12293 GCF_010672385.1 Okeania sp. SIO2F4 | reverse complement strand
TCTAAAAATTCAGAGAATTTAACGACTATTGATACTATCTGTGGAAAAAATCCTCTGACAGATATGAGAGATTTTCCATCAGAAAATCTAGATTTCGACTCCGACAGATTAAATTTAGTCAGACAACAGAATTCCTGGAGTGAGCAATTAGAAAATAGTGAGATTTTCTGGGATGAAATTATTTCAATAGAACCAGTAGGAGAAAAGCAAGTATACGATCTGACTGTGCCAGAAACTCATAATTTTGTAGCTAATGATATTTGCCTTCATAATACTAGCTTCGCTGTAAATATTGGTCATAGTATTGCAGCTAATCTCAAATTACCAGTTGCTATTTTTAGTTTGGAAATGTCTAAAGAACAATTGGTCTTAAGACTATTAGCTAGTGAGGCAAGAATTGAAAGTAATAGATTGCGGTCTGGGCGTATTAGTCAGAATGAATGGGAACCTTTAACTTCTGCTATTGGTAATCTTTCTGAAATGCCTATTTTTATTGATGATACTCCTAATATTACTGTGAATGAAATTCGTTCTAAAGCTAGACAACTTCAAAGTGAACAAGGTGGCGCTTTAGGATTAATTTTATTAGATTATTTACAGTTAATGGAGGGAAGTAATACTGATAATCGAGTTTTAGAGTTGGCAAGAATAACTAGAAATTTAAAAGGTTTGGCGCGGGAACTTTCGGTGCCGATTATTGCTTTGTCTCAACTTAGTAGAAGTGTGGAGTCTCGAACTAATAAAAGACCGATGATGTCTGACTTGAGAGAGTCTGGTTGTTTGACTGGGGAAAGTTTAATTTATTTGGTTAATGGTAAGAAGATTCCTATTTCTCATCTGGTTGGTAAGTCGAATTTTGCTGTTTTTGCTTTGAATGAGAAGACTGGGAAATTTGAGTCGGCGATGGTTAGTCGGGTGTTTCCTACTGGGGTTAAACCTATCTTTCGTCTGCAAACTTCTTCGGGAAAATTGATTAGGGCGACGGCTAATCATCCTTTCTTTTCTATGGGGGGTTGGAAACAGTTGAATAGTCTGAATATTGGGGATTCTCTTGCTATTTTGAGTCAAAAAATGCTTAAATGTTCAATATTGTATTGTGGGCAATTTCTGTCTCAAGCAGATTTTAGGCCAAAATATGGTGGGAATTTAGGGTCTGTAGTTAAGTCTCGTGAGTGGGAAGGGTGTACGGAAATTGATGTGGAATGGGATGAAATTGTGGAAATAATGCCTGATGGAGAGGAGGAGGTTTTTGATTTAACTGTACCTGGTCTCCATAATTTTGTGGCAAATGAGATTGTCGTTCATAACTCTATTGAGCAGGATGCCGATCTAGTTATTATGCTTTATCGAGATGAGTATTATTCCCCAGATACTCCAGACCAGGGTATTGCTGAGGTGATTATTACTAAGCATCGGAATGGTCCGACTGGTACGGTTAAGTTATTGTTTGACCCTCAGTTTACTAAGTTTAGGAATTTGGCAGTTAATAAGCGATGAGCTTTCAGTGGTCAGCTTTCAGCAATCAGCTTTTAGCAGTTATTTCTAAGTTTAGAGCCTGCTAAAAGAGCGATAGAACTCCGTTCCGCTTCGCGTTGGCGGAGCAAGTGCGGCAGCTATATCGCTCTTTCCGTGCTAGGAGGCAATCAAATATTCAGGAATTTTCCCAGGGGTAACGCCAGAAAAATTTTCATCTTGTGAAGCACCCATAAATAGTTGTTTTTCCCTCATCAAATATTTCCATCCATCTCTCCTCCATGAAAAATCACCAACACTTTCATTCTCTGAAGCACCTGAGAAAAGTTCGGCGTGTCAAAGGAATTTTCCCAGGAGCAATCCCAGAAAAATTTTCATCTTGTGAGAGCTTCCCATAAATAGTTGTTTTTCCCTCATCAAATATTTCCATCCATCGCCACCTCCATGAAAAATCACCAACACTTTCATTCTCTAAAGCTCTAGAAAAAATTCGGCGTGTCAAAGGAATTTTCCCAGAAACAATGCCATAAAGATTTTCATCCGTGGAAAATTACTAACATTTTCATTCTCTGAAGCACCGGAAAAAGTTCGGCGCGTCAAAGGAATTTTTCCCCGGAGCAATGCCAGAAAAATTTTCATCTTGTGAAGCACCCGTAAATAGTTGTTTTTCCCTCATCAAATATTTCCATCCATCTCTCCTCCATGAAAAATCACCAACACTTTCATTCTCTAAAGCTCTAGAAAAAATTCGGCGCGTCAAAGGAATTTTTCCCCGGAGCAATGCCAGAAAAATTTTCATCTTGTGAAGCACCCGTAAATAGTTGTTTTTCCCTCATCAAATATTTCCACCCATCTCTCCTCCATGAAAAATCACTAACACTTTCATTCTCTGAAGCACCTGAGAAAAATTCGGCGCGTCAAAGGAATTTTCCCAGGAGCAATGCCAGAAAAATTTTCATCTTGTGAAGCACCCGGAAATGGTTGTTTTTCCCTAATCAAATATTTCCATCCATCTCTCCTTCGTGAAAAATCACTAACATTTTCATTCTCTGAAGCATCTGAAAAAATTCGGCGCGTCAAAGGATTTTCCGTTGCTTCCTCACGATTAGCGATCGCTCAATCCATTTTTTTCCATTATCAAATATTTCCATCCATCTCTCCTCGATGAAAAATCACTAACATTTTCATTCTCTGAAGCACCTGAAAAAAATCGGCGCGTCAAAGGAATTTTTCCCCGGAGCAATGCCAGAAAAATTTTCATCTTGTGAAGCACCCGGAAATGGTTGTTTTCCCTCGTGAAATATTTCCATCCATCTCTCCTCCATGAAAAATCACCAATATTTTCATTCTCTGAAGCACCTGAGAAAAAATCGGTGCGTCAAAGGAATTTTCCTAGAAGCAACGCCAGAAAAATTTTCATCTTGTGAAGCACCCGGAAATGGTTGTTTTCCCTCGTGAAATATTTCCATCCATCCCTCCTTCGTGAAAAATCACCAACATTTTCATTCTCTGAAGCTCCAAAAAAAATCGCGCCTCGAAGGATTTTCGGTTGCTTCCTCAGAACTTTTCTGATATTATAAAGTTTAGCTGGTGTTGTTCGCCTATACATATGACTTTTTATTCAACTATTTTTTCTCGTAAGAGGCAATGAAATATTCAGGAATTTTCCCAGAAGCAATACCAGAAAGATTTTCATTTTCTAAAGCTCATGAAAAAATCGGCTCGTCAGGCGATCGCCTTTTCAGTTATCAGTGTTCTGTTTAAATTACCAATTTAAAAGGATGAAAGATGAGAAAGCATCGCCCTTTCGATTCAATGGAAAATCACTAACATTGTCATTCTATGAAGCTCCAGAAAAAAATCGCGCGTCGAAGGATTTTCCGTTGCATTCTCATAATTTTTCTGATATCATAAATTTTAGCTGGGGTTACTCGCCTATACGCATGACTTTTTATCCAACTAAATTTCCTTGTCCTTCTGACAATCAAAGGTTCAATAATTTTTCCTAGAGCAATAACAGAAATACTTTCATCTTGTAAAGCACTCCTAAATGCTTGCTTTTTCCTGATTAAATTTTCCATCAGTTATCAGTTATCCGCCTTCAACTCAAATTGCTGATATTTAAAGATGAATGTTAGGAAGCGCTCGCTCTTTACCACCCAGTGGAAAGTCACAAACATTTTCATTCTCTGAAGCTCCAGAAAAAAATCGCGCGTCAAAGGATTTGGGGTTGCATCCTCACAATTTTTCTGATATTCTAAAATTTAGATGGAGTTGTTCGTCTAGATGCATGATTTTTTATTCAACCAAAAATAGTATAGTTTGTCAGCGATCGCCTCTTAAGTTATTAGTTAACAGTTATCGGCCTTCAACTTAAATTACTGATATTTTAAGGATGAAATATTAGAGAGCGATCGCTATTTCTATATATCAAAGAAAGTTAGAGTTTAGGAATAAATTAAGGGTGAGGTTTAAAGAGCGATCGCTTATTCAATGTTTTGAGAAAGTCAGTTAAATAAAGCAACATTTTCATCAGAGTAATTTTAGCTTCTTAACTTTAATATTTATTGCCTTTTTAGGTTGAGAATAATTTTTTAGTTACTAATCTTCAGTTACTAAATCTATCTAGGTTTGCTAGATTCAGAAACTATCAGATTTAAAAATATGCTTCAGGGGATTAGTGGCTTTATGTTCTATGTTTATTTGAAAGACAAAACTAATAAGCATAACTAAGCCAACGAACTCAAACAAAGGTATTAAAAAATATGCTAAAAGAGTAGCGGATTCAATTAGCTTCAAAGTTAATAACATCAAAGTTAATAACATCAAAAATTGTATCAATAGTACAAAACCCACTTTTAAATAGCCAGGTTCTACATATAGAAAAATATTACGCCAGTCATCACGAGTTGGACGACGGAATGTAAGAAGACGATACACTAAGGAAAGTTGTAACTTTACATCCAAAGTCTCAAATAGAGATTTCCATTTTTTGCTAGGATTCATTGAATCAATTAGTCGATTAATATCTTCTTGGTTTTGCCCTGATCTTGATATGTGCTTAAACATTAGAGAGCTTATGTAATATTCAATAGTATTTTCTCTAGAATTTTTTAAAATTTTTAACTGTGAAAGATCAATTTCATCCAGCAATACTATCCCACACAAAGGAATTACTATTCTTGGATCTATCTTACGTTGATAAATTTCTTCAGGAGTACACTTACAACAAATGAACCAAGCTACTTTTGCCATGCCTTCTCTTTCCGATGGCGGAAAAGGAACTTCTATCCATTCCCAATCTTTTAAATTAAATTCCTCATCAACTTCTGCCATATTTATCACTCCTAGAAAACCTAATTATTTAGACTACTAAATTCCGCAAGATTTAAAGCAGCTTGCTTCTGAACATTTTCATTAGGATAATCAAGTAAACCATTTAAAATTTCTCTCGCATAAGGAGTACCAACTTTCACTAAATCTCTCATTGCCATTTCCGAACCTTGCTCCGCTAAAACCTTCAATAAAGAAACTGCAATATCTCCCATATTAATAATTGCTTGACGAGCATCCACGAAATTAACATCCTCATAATATCTAAACAAAATATTCGCTGCTTGTGGCAAATTTGTTTTAGATAAAGCCTTAACAGACGCCCTACGAATATCCAGAGATTCAGAATCATTCAAAGCATTTTCTAGAAACTCAAAAACAACTTTTCAACTTTTCCCCTACCTCTTTCACGAACATCAGAAGCAACTGCTCCAAAAGCTCTAGCTAAATTTTCATCAGAATTTGCTTGTACCAATTTTTGCTTAAACTCTTCAATAATTCTTTCTGCCAAAATAGGAGAAACTTCTTGAGCATCGGCTAAACATTCAAAAGCTGTCAGAGAATCTTCCTGATAAATAACCTCTATTAAATTTGTACTATTCCCGGCAAACCCACACCAAAGTTTAACCGTTTCTCGCCAACGTACCCGATCATTTTTAAACCTTTCTATTAATTCATTTTCTCTATCTCTCAAAGCTGTTGCTGCAAAATATTCTTGCAAACTTAAATGAGCAAACTGATATTTATCTCCCCTCTCAACTTCCAATAATAATCCACTACGTTCCACAATTTCTTTTAATATTGGTTGAGTATCTGTTTCAGGATTAAGATTCAAATCGGGTAAAACTTTTTGAATTTGTTCTATGACAATTTCATAATCCAAACTCAAGTCATTCTTTTGTTGTTGACTAGCATTATCCTGAGCAAATAAAGCTAAATTTTGTAGCACTCTCCGCTTATGAGCGCTCTCTTTATATTGATTAAAATTATTCTGCCATTGATTCAATAAAATATGAGTAGATTCTTGATAAAAATCTGACCGAGACTGAGGCAAAACAAAAGCAGGTTCAGTATAAAGATGAGCAACAATAGTCAACATTAAAGGATTTCTAGCTAACTCCATAATTAGAGGTCTATCTCTCAAAGTTTGTATGAGTTGATCGATAGATTTATCGGGTGGCATTTGAGATTTCCATGCTTCTAAAAAGAGTCGCATTTGTCTGTCGCTAAATTCTTTAATATCTAATGTTTTTTCGACAGACTCAGCAAAATCATTCCGATAAACTGCTGCCCGACAAGTAATAATTGCTCGACATTTATCGTATTTATCTAATAAGTCATTAATAGCTCCCACAACTTGAGGGCGAATCAAACTTTTCACTTCATCTAATCCATCAAATAACAGAAATAATTTTCCTTTTTCCAGATTTCGCTCGACAAAAGAATTTGCTTTAGGAAAATCATCTCTATCTAAAGCTGCTACTAATTTCTGTTTTAAGACTTCCATATTGAGGGCAGAAATTTCTATTTCATTGAGGCGATATAACTCTAACAAAATCGGCACATACTCATTAGAGGAACTGTTTAATTTTTCCCTCGCCCAAGAGAGAACAAGATATTTTAATAAAAGTGTTTTTCCAGCTCCAGGTTGCCCCTTAATAACTAAACGATTACATTTTTTAATCTCAGAAAAATTAATTGGTTCATTATTAGCTTTTTCCAAGAATTGCAAATCGACATAAATTTCTTGCAGACTTAAAGGACGATTCGGACGAAAAGGAATTTTTAGTTGTTCGTGTTTATTAATGAGACCTTTTTTATAGCATTTTAAAGAGTAATTCCAAAACAATTCAAAACCAGCAATTTGATTGTAGAGCCATTTGCCAAAGATATTAATGAAATGAGTTACCCAACCTTGTATAGCTTCCTTAAAAACTAACAGAATCAAAAGTGCTAAAGCAGCAAACCATCCCAACCCATAAAATAGATCGTCATTAATTTTTTCCCAGAGATTACTATCTTTTGCTTCCTTGAGTTTTGTATATTCTTCCTCGTAAATTTTAGTAATTTCTGGAGTAGTTAAACCCACAGAATTTTTCTCATATAAATCAATCATTAACCTACTATCCATTGCCTTATCATTTTCAACATGACGTTCGGCATAATCTTTAATTTCTTGAATGATAACTTCAGGGCTTATAGAGGTCGTCATTATCCTATCTAACACATCAATAGGTTGTATTAAATTCAAAAGTGAAGTTATAAACAAAAAACATAAAGTTATAAGGAAGAACGGGTTAATGAGTTGTTTCCTATAAAGTTTTAGAAATAAATTTAACAATAGTCTAATACTACTAATTTGATTGCCTAACCAATTGCCAAAAGTATTAATTGGATGAGCTTCCCAACTTTGTATAGTTTTCTTAAAAATCAACAGAATAAAAAATCCTATTGCAGCACACCAAGACAATCCATAAAATAGATAGTCATTAATTTTTTCCCAGAGATTACTATCTTTTGCCTCCTTGAGTTTTGTATATTCTTCCTCGTAAATTTTAGTAATTTCTGGAGTAGTTAAACCCACAGAATTTTTCTCATATAAATCAATCATTAACCTACTATCCATTGCCTTATCATTTTCAACATGACGTTC
>NZ_JAAHGT010000193.1:0-4734 GCF_010672385.1 Okeania sp. SIO2F4 | reverse complement strand
TGAGTTTTGTATATTCTTCCTCGTAAATTTTAGTAATTTCTGGAGTAGTTAAACCCACAGAATTTTTCTCATATAAATCAATCATTAACCTACTATCCATTGCCTTATCATTTTCAACATGACGTTCAGCATAATCTTTAATTTCTTCAATTAAAACTTCCCGACTTTGAACATTAGGTGTAGGTGTCTGAGTATAACTAGGTAATATCCAACTCCAACACAATATAATAATTAACGTTAGTAGAAATAAATTAATCGAAACCAGTCCGTTAAATTTGCGTCTCAAAAGTTGAGTGTAAGGTAAATTAGGTTTGAACATATCAACTCAATTAAGAATTTATTTAAAGAGTGTTTTTAACGAAGTCAGAAGTCATAAGTTGTTTTTGGAATCCGGGATTAGGAGAATAGTAGAAAATAAATTATCCCAATTTTTGTACTCTATTCTGACTGGTTACTCCCTACTTTCTACTCCCTTATTTTCATAGCTAATAGGATAATTTTTTATTTGAAAGTCCCTAGAGAAACCCTCCAAAAAGATTTCGTTTTAAAAGCCGGGGTTTTAGACCAAATTATTTTGATAAAGCAAAGATTAAGACAGCTTATGCCTGTATTTAATATTCATTTAATAAACAGTTTCTTATTGTTTAGGCTAGTATTTATATTAAAAAACAACATCAAAGTAGTCTTTCTCTGAAATTGCTCATTATTTTCTTCAGCTACCTAAATTTATAGATAATTTTTGTCTCTCCATAAAGCAAAAACCCGTGACTGCCAATATAATCAATATATCCAGAGGCAACCACAGGTATTCAGTTTATATAGATTGTATAGAGGAAAATCAATTTTAGTTCTAAGAAAACAAGAAATTGGAAGTTTCAAATATTAAGTCTCTAGATTTTTAACATTTTTTCTTGATAGGATTATTCACTAAAAACATCAATCCCTTTTTCTTGTTTTCTTTTCCCTAAACTTCTAAAACTTCATCTTTTATCAACTCGAAAAGTGCTGTATGTTTACCCAGCAATTTTCAATAATTCCACATCAAAAATCAGAGTAGCATTAGGAGGTATAACCCCACCAGCACCACGAGAACCATACCCTAATTCTGATGGAATAATCAACTTACGACGTTCACCAACTTTCATACTACCTACTCCTTCATCCCAACCTTTAATAACTTGACCCACGCCAACTTTAAATTGGAAAGGTTGATTGCGATCGCGAGAACTATCAAACTTAGAACCATCCTCCAAAGTTCCAGTATAGTGAACCACGACTGTCTGACCTTTTTGAGGAGTAGCACCATCTCCTTCTTTCAAGACCACATACTTAAGACCAGATTCAGTAGTAACTTCTTCGTTATTTTGAGCCATAATATTTTCTGCCATTGTAATAGTAGGATTTAGTGTAGTACCTTCTGCCACTTGCTGCTGAACTTCAGTAGAATTTATAGTACCTGGCGTATTTTGAGAAGCAACTGCCTCTTTTCCCGAACCTGTAATTTGAGCAATAATCAAAACTAAACCACAGACCATTACTATTCCCAGACTAATAATAATTCCTCGCAAAATTAATCCTCCTAATTTAAGTGAAAATTCATGCATCGAGTGCGTAATTCTGAGGTCTCCTACGGGGCGCCTACTGTGCGGAAGTAATTCCGCACACAGCCCCTCCAGAATGTAAGACGCACATCTGACAGTTAAAAGTCAAAAATTCTCAGATGAAATTCAAATTATAGCCACTATATTTTATAGCTATGCCAAGGTCAGTTGCAATTTTTCCAATCTTGAAGTTTACTTTATAAAAACTCTAAACAACCTCCCAATTTCTCTAATTTGTATTGTTGAAAAAAATCAAATAGAAAAAAAAAGAACGTAACTACTGAAAAGTGAATATATCATTTCTCAAGTTACTGAGGTACAGTTTTTTTCTTCTTTATCCATCCCCACCAAAACCAAATCACTGCTCCCCACTCCCTAAAATATTAGGATACTAAGGGAATAGCAGAAAATAAATTATCCCTATTTTTGTACTATATCCTTACTGGTTACTCCCTACTGCCTTACTTTTTCAATTTCTTCCCTACTCCCTACTCCCTAATTCCCTATTCCCTTATTTTCATAGCTAATGGGATAATTTTTTATTTGGAAGTCCCTAAAATCAATCCTCCATAATAATTAAATCAAAAACCAAAAATTCAACAGCAAGAATCTAACTTCTAACTTCTGACTTCATCTAACGCCAGTTGCGATTTTCCAAATCTCGTATCTGACGCTCCAAACGATCCAAACGACCCCGCAGTTCGTCCAATTCTGATTGACGAGGGACTCCTATATCCTGCATTACATTCCGCATTTGTCGCTGCATCTGAGATTCCCAGTTTCCCTGTTCTGACTTAAGTTGCTGCATTATATCATCAACAAAGGTCTTAGCTTGGTCTGGGTTGATAGTCCCATCTTTAACCCATTGGTTAGTTACTTCCTGTACTTTTTCTGCCACTAGGGAAGTTGTACCAATGCCTATCATTAAAAGTTGTTGAAGTAGATTTTCTGTATTATTCATAATTTTTGCCTGTCTTATTTAAGCTAAACATTTAAACTGTAAATTGAAGTAACAATCAAACTTATATATCCATAATTAAGATAATCAAAATGTTAAATTGTCCTCGTTGTCATCAAACTGTTGATAGTCAGGCGATCGCTTGTCCGTATTGTAAAGTTCCTCTGAAAGCTTTTGGTCATCCTGGTATCCCTCTTTATCAAGCTGAAGGAGAGGAATATTTGTGTAATAATTGCCTCTACCATTTAGATGATAGCTGCAATTTTCCCCAACGTCCCTACGCTAAAGATTGTACTCTTTTCCACGACCAATCTGAACCTCTTGTACCACATTCTACTTATGATACTAATCATAATAGTTGGTTGAAAATTGTCAAATTTTGGTTTCAAAGAAATACTATTTGGTGGTTATTTTTGACTCTAATTATTATAAGTTTTTTACTGTCTTTTTAACTAGAGTAGGGAATAAATAAACAAAATAATAATTAACACAAACCGAATAATAATTATCAAAAAAATTATGCCACTATAATAACTTTTTTGCTAATTTTAGTCAATTTAATATTAGTTATTATTATTTTTGAATTCTCGCTCTCGGACGCCCTTATGCAACGTCCCTACCTACTCAAGAAAGTGTAGAAAAGTTTTTGAGAAATGGTATTATAGAGGAGGTAGGAGGAAGAATAGTCCCTTGATTTTTCTGGCATTGTCTGCCTAAAATGCTAGTTTTTTGAACCTGAGCGACCTAAAAGCTTGCACTTTTTCACGATTAAAAAAGGCTAAAACCTTTATATATAAAAAATTTGAGTTTAATCAGCAACCCCTAAATAATTATCAAATACACACCCTACAATCATAAACTTCTCAATTTTCAATTCAGCAGTTAAGTTACTTCTAATAAGTGATTTTCTTCTGGTACTGACTTTTCTTCAAATACTGCTAAATCAAACCAGAAAGTTGTGCCAATACCAAGTTCACTTACCAAGTTAACCTTGCTATGATGCTTATCAATAATATTTCTAACAATAGACAAACCTAAACCTGTTCCTTCCAAAGTATGAACGCGATTTTCTACTCGGAAAAATCTTTCAAAAATAGCCTCTTGGTCTTCAGGTTCAATACCACTTCCCGTGTCTGAAATTTCAATTCTGACAAACTTATGGGAATGATTTTCAGATTGTAAATGTAGTTCTATTGGTCGAGGAGGGGGAGGAGAAACTATCCATCCTCCTTCTTCAATTTGTTGAGCTTCTATATTAGTATTTTCCAACTCAGACTCTAACAAATAAGCTCTAATAACTATTCGACCTCCTGCTTCAGTAAACTTCATAGCATTACCTACTAAATTAGCAAATACTTGTAGTAATAGATCGTAATGACCAACCACAGGAGGCAAATTAGGTTCTATCTCATAACTTAATTCTATTTTTTGATCTTTAGCATTAAGTTGATAAGTTCTTAAAGTTTGTTCTATTGGTTGAGAAATATCAACAGCATTTAGATGATAAATCAAACAAGATTCTAGACGACTTAAATCTAATACATCATTAACTAAACGAGTCAAACGATCTGTTTCGTGATTGGCAGTTTCCAGAAATTCTCGTCTTTCTACTTCACTTAAATCTTCTCCATATTCATACAAAGTTTCGATGAAAGATTTGATATTAAATAGAGGCGTTCTTAACTCATGGGATACATTACTAATAAACTGACTTTTAGCTTCATTTAATTCTACTTCCCGAGTAATATCTTGCACAGTCATAGCAATTCCTTTGAGACTATTTCGATATGGAGAAAGAACATCTGCTTCTAGTTGATTTTCATAAAGTGTACATTCAGTAACTACAGGACGTTCAACAACATTACAACTATCATAAGCGTCATAAATACAACTTTGACAAAGAGATTCTGTACCTGATGATTTGTTTAAGAGAACAGTCGTTAATAAAATTCTAATTGTACGTTGATTTGGTTCATCTAAAGTACAACGATATTCACCCTTTTCTATTTCACCTATAGCTATTTGATAAAGTGGTCTGTTTAATTCCATCTGTACAGCTAGAGGTAAATTATCTGTCACCTTTCCACCAATGACATTTTTTTCTTCCCAACTAAAAATGCGTCGAGCAGTAGGATTAACTAAAATCAGTTGTAAATTAGCATCTAATAACAAAGC